>NZ_APCR01000340.1:0-4946 GCF_000410635.1 Comamonas sp. B-9 | reverse complement strand
GGGTGGTGGTGGAGCAGGCCTGCTGGATCGGCGCTGCCGGCCTGCTGCTCACCAGCATCGCAAGCGTGGCCCTGGTCTCGCTCGCCCAGGTCTACCGGGTGCCCGTTGCGCTCAACCTGCAAGCCGCGCTGGCCTGCGCCGCCCTGGTGGCCACCTTGGCGCTGCTGTCCGGCCTGGGCGCGATGCGCGTGCTGCTGCGCACCGACCCGGCCACCTTGCTGCGCTGAAGGACATCGCCATGCCCACCACCACCCCTCCAACACCCAGCCTGCAGGCCGTCGGATTGCGCAAGACCTATGTCTCAGGCGCCATCCGCATCCAGGTCCTGCAGGATCTGTCGGTCGATTTGTACGCCGGCGAGCTGACCCTGATCTCCGGCCCCTCGGGCTGCGGCAAAAGCACCTTGCTGTCGCTGATGTCGGGCCTGCTCACCCCCGATGACGGCCAGACCTTTGCACTCGGCCAGAACCTGACGACCATGCCCGCCCGCGAGATGGAGCGCTTTCGGCTGCTGCATACCGGCTTTGTGTTCCAGGGCTTCAACCTGTTCCCGGCGCTGACGGCGCTCGAGCAGGTGCAGCTGCCGCTGGGCTACCTGGGCATACGGCGCGCCGAGACCTTGAAGCGCGCCCAGGATGCGCTCGACGAAGTCGGCCTGTCCCACCGCGCGCACATGCGCCCGGCCGAGCTGTCGGGCGGCGAAAAGCAGCGCGTGGCCATTGCCCGCGCGCTGGCCAAGGCCCCCCAGCTGCTGTTTGCCGATGAGCCCACCAGCGCGCTGGATGCCGAAAGCGGACAACGGGTGATCGACATCCTGCACCGCGTCGCGCGCAGCCATGGCACCACGGTGCTGTGCGTGAGCCATGACCCGCGCCTGGTGGGGCATGCCGACCGCGTACTGAATATGGAAGACGGCGCCGTCTACAGCGACCGGCGCCAAAACACCCTGATGGAGAACCCCGCGTGACCAAGATCCCCGCAACCCCCTGGCTCTTGCCGCATGCCTGGCAGGTGCTGGGTCTGCTCTGCCTGGCAGCAGGCGGGCTCGCAGGCTGCACACCGGCAGCGGACAGCCCCCCCGCCCCCAGCACCAGCCAGCAGCACCAAAGCCCGGTGGCCGTGGCCCGGGGCAAGATCGAAGTCGATGGCGGCCTGCTGGAGCTGGCCACCGCCGTCGATGGCACCGTGCAGCAGATCGCCGTGCGCGAAGGCCAGCAGGTGCAGGCCGGCCAGCTGCTGCTCAAGGTCCATGACGAGGACCTGCGCGCCGAGCTGGCCGTCGCCCAGTCCTCCTACCGGCTGGCCCAGGCCAAGCACAAGGCCCTGGCCGCCAAGCTGCCGCTGCTGCAGACCCAGCTCAAGCGCCTGCAGGCTGCCGCCCGCGATGGCGCTGCCGATCTGCAGGAAGTGGACAACGCCCAGGCCGCGCTGCGCAATGCGCAGTCCGAGACCGAGGTGGCACAGGCCGAGGTACAGCTGACGCAGACCAAGACCCAGCAGCTGCGCGAGCGCCAGCGCCTCTATGCACTGCATGCGCCGGAAGCGGCCACCGTCGTGCATCTGCGCGCCCAGGTCGGCAGCCAGGTACACACCAGCCAGGCGGCGATGCGTCTGCTGCCGCTGCGCCCGCTGCGCATCCGCGCCGAGCTCAACGAGAGCTTTGCCGGCACGGTGCAAAAGGGCATGCGCGCCAGTGTGGTGCTGGACAACGACAGCGCCACCGCGCTGCCCGAGGCCCGGGTGCTGCGCATCAACCCCATGTACGGGCCGTCGACCTTGCAGGACGACGCCCAGCGCGGCCCGCTGCGCGTGGTCGAGTGCGTGCTTGAATTCGAGACCGCCCCCATCCATGTGCGCGTGGGCCAGAACGTGAGAGTGAGCTTCCATGAATAAATACATGCTTGCGCAGGCGCCCGCTTGCCACAACACCACGGGCTGGATGGTCCAGTCCGACTTTGACGGCACGATCAGCCTGGTCGATGTCACCGACAGCCTGCTGCAGCGCTTTGGCCGGCCCGGCTGGACTGACCTGGAAGACGCCTGGGAGCGCGGCGAGATCGGCTCGCGCGCCTGCATGCAAGGCCAGGTCGCGCTGCTGGACATGGACCAGCAGGAGCTGGACGCGCACCTGGACAGCATCGCCATCGACCCCGGCTTCCCCGGCTTTGTACAGGCAGCGCAGGCGCTGTGCCTGCGCGTTCAGGTGGTCAGCGACGGCATCGACTACGCCATCGAACATGTGCTGGCACGCCACGGCCTGGGCCATCTGGAGGTGATCGCCAACCGCCTGGTACAGCAGGACACACGCCGCTGGTCGCTGGAATCCCCCTGGGCCAGCCCGCACTGCAAGCGTGCCAGTGGCAACTGCAAATGCGAGCGCCTGGCCACGCAGAAAACGCTGGCCGGCCGGGTTCTGTATGTGGGCGACAGCAGCTCGGACTTCTGCGTCTCGCACGAGGCCGACTATGTGCTGGCCAAGTACCGGCTGATCGGCCACTGCGAGCGCCATGGCATTGCCCATGCACCGTTTCAGGGTTTCAGCGATGCCACGCCCTGGCTCCTGCAGTTCATGCAGCAGCAGGAGGCCGTCGCATGAAAGCCAATGACGCACTCGCCCGCCATCTGGCCGGCCAACCCCAGGAAAGAGCGGCAGAAGCGGCCTTGCAGACGCTGTGCCTCACGCCCCATGAATTCGTCATGCCCGGCTCCGGCGCTGCCGCGCGCACCGGCGTGCTGCTGGTGCATGGCCTGACCGGCACCCCCGCCGAGATGCGCCTGCTGGCCAAGGGCCTCAACCGCGAAGGCTTTACCGTCTATGCGGTGCAACTGGCCGGCCACTGCGGCAGCATGCAGGACCTGGTGCAGACGCGCTGGACCGACTGGCTCGCCAGCGTGCAATCGGCGCTGCTGCGCTTTGCCCCCCATGTCGACCGCGTGGTGGTCGGCGGCCTGTCGATGGGCGCCTTGCTGTCGCTGGCGGTGGCCACCTCGCACCCGCGCCAGGTGGCGGGCGTGGCGGCGCTGTCCACCACGTTCCGCTATGACGGCTGGAGCATTCCCAGCTACACCAAGCTGGCCTTTTTGCTGCCGCTGTTCCGCCTGCTGGGCATTGGCCGCCACAGCGTGTTCATGGAAGCACCGCCCTACGGCATCAAGGACGAGGCCTTGCGCGCCAGGGTGGTCGCGCAAATGCATGGCGGCGACAGCGCTGCAGCCGGCCTGCCCGGCAATCCCTGGTGGTCCATCATCGAGCTGCGCCGGCTCTCGGCCCATGTCCGCAGCCATCTGCGGGATTTGCGCGCGCCATGCCTCGCCATCCATGCCAAGGAAGACGACATCTCCCACCGCTCGAATGCCGAGGACATCGCCGCTGGCGCCGTCCATGCGCAGGTCGAGGTCGTGCTGCTCGACAACTGCTACCACATGATCACCATCGACCGCGAGCGCCGCACGGTGATCGCCAAGGTGCATGACTTTGTGGCCCGCCTTGGTGGCATACCAACACAGGCCGCCACCCATGGGCACTGAGATCACCCCCCTGGTCATCAGCCTGTGGCTGATCAATGTGTTGGTCGACAGCGGCGGGCAGCTGGCTTTCAAGGCCGCCGCCAGCCAGACCCCGGGCACGGCGACCGGCATGGCGCACTGGCGCTTCATGCTCGTGCGCCCCTGGATCTGGATCGGCGGCGCCTGCTATGTGATCGAGTTTGTCGCCTGGCTGGCCTTTTTGTCGCTGGTGCCCCTGTCCGATGGCGTGCTGCTGGGCAGCATCAACATCGTGGCCATCATGGTGGCCGGGCGCATTCTGTTCAAGGAAAAGCTCGCACCGATGCGGGTCGCGGGCATTGTGCTCGTCTCCATTGGCGTGGCCGTCGTGGGCCTCAAGGGGTGATGGCATGAAGCGCTTCTACCTGGTCGGCTTTCTGGTGCTGATGGCCTTTGACACGCTGGCCCAGCTGAGCCTCAAGAAGGCAGGCGATGCCGCGCTGCCGCTGGAGTTGAGCCCCTCCTGGCTCTGGCGTGTGTTTGCCCAGCCATGGATCTACGGCGCCTTGATCGGCTACATCGGCGCCTTTTTCACATGGATGCATCTGCTGCGGCGCGCGCCCGTGGGCCCGGCTTTTGCCGCCTCGCACCTGGAGATCATCTCGGTGCTGGCGCTGTCCCATTACCTGTTCCAGGAGAGCATCGGCCTGCCCCAGATTCTGGGCTGCGGGTTCATCATTGCCGGCATTGCCTGCCTGGCCGTGAGCGAAGCCCAGGACCATGGCTCCACCGAGCCAGTAGAGGACCCGACTGACAACCCTGCCGGCGCCAGCGCGGCCGCCCGCTGATGGCAGGCAATCGCCAGGGCCACCGCCGATGACAGCGCACCGCATCTCCGTGCCCCCTACCGCCGGCCTGGCGCTGCGCTTAGCCGATCTTCGCCCCTGGGGAGACAAGCATCTGGACCGGGCGCTGGCCGCCTGGCTGGGGGTAGACGAGGTGCTGCTGGAATGCTCCGGCACCTCTGCGCTGATGCTGGCGCTGCGTACGCTGCAGCAGCTCGCCCCCGAGCGCTGCGAGGTGGTGGTGCCCGCCTACACCTGCCCGCTGGTGGCAATGGCCGTCGCGCAATGCGGGCTGCAGCTGCGGCTCTGTGATCTGTCGCCCGACCACCTGGACATGGAGGGCCAAGCGCTGGATGCCGTGCTCAGCCACCGCACCCTGGCCGTGGTGCCCACCCACCTGGGTGGCAGGGTGGCCGATGTCGCCAGCCTGCTGCCCCGCGCCCAGGCCTGCGGTGCCTATGTGATCGAAGACGCCGCCCAGGCCCTGGGCGCCCGCGTAGCGGGCCACAGCGTGGGCCTGCAGGGCGACATCGCGCTGTTCAGCCTGGCGGTGGGCAAGGGCCTGACGACCTATGAAGGCGGCGTGCTGCTGGTCCGCGACCCGGCGCTGATGGC
>NZ_APCR01000338.1:0-8529 GCF_000410635.1 Comamonas sp. B-9 | reverse complement strand
CATCGCACCGGCCACTGGCCGAGCTGGCCCGCAGCGGCCAGTTCCGCGCCGACCTGCTCTACCGCCTGAACGCCGCCGAGCTGCCGCTGCCCGCCTTGCGCGAGCGCAGCGATCTGCTGGCCCTGGCCGAGCACATGCTCGCCGCCATGGGCTGCAGCCTGCGCCTGAGCGAGGCCGCGCAAGCCGCCCTGCACGCCCACCCCTGGCCCGGCAATCTGCGCGAGCTACACAATGCGCTGCGCTATGTCGCCGCGCTGGCCGAGCAGCAAATCGACCTGGAGCACCTGCCCGATGCGCTGCAGCGCAGCCCCGCCGTGGCGCAGGGGCCGGACGCGGGCAGCGATGCAGCGGATGGCCCTGCGTTGGGTAGCGCCACGCTGGAGCAAGTCCTGGCCCAGTGCCAGGGCAATGTCTCCGAAGCCGCGCGCCTGCTGGGCGTCAACCGCTCCACCATCCACCGCCGCATCCAGCGCCAGCAGCTCAGCCGGGTGTTTGCCAGGCAGGACGGAGAGCGGTAGCAGCTGCGCTGGCCAAGCAATACGGAATACCTTGCTTGTGCACCCTGTGATCAGGCGTCTTGCGCATGGATGACAGTGTTGCTACCCTTGTTGGCTCGCCAGCCCGGCTGGTACACCCAACAACATAGTCCTGGCATGCTCCACACAACGTCATTGCTCGCAGAGCATTTCAGCCTTCTGGCTGCGCAGCCCTGTTGGCAATGCACCGCCAACTATGGCAGCTGGTTATCCCTTCATTTCGGCCAGCCTCGGATCGTGGTGCGCGAACCTGTGCCGAATGCCAAAGCCTTAGCCATGCGACGCAGACGTGCCGATGTGCAAGGCGACTTCCTGCTCTGGATCGAAATGGCTGCCTGGGAGTACTCGGAAGACGACAAGCCCCTGCTGCACTCCGAGCAACCGCGTGAGTCCCTCCAACAAGCGGCTGCCCGTCTGCAGGGGCAATGCATCTCAGGCGTGCGGCTTCTGCATGCGCGCACCGAGACCATTTTTGATTTTGACCAGGGCGGCCAATTGCGTGTTTGGCCACACGGAGATGCCCGCGCAGACGATCCACTGTGGCATCTCTACCTGCCAGAGAAGATATTGACTTTGCAGGCCAATGGCCACATCGCGCATGGGTCTCTATCCCAGGAGCTTTCCAGCTTCGTACCTAACGAAACCGTCTCCGTTACGCTCGGTTAAACCACTCATCCCGCCGCATTGCCTGCCCATGCCCCGATACCGCTTTAATGTCTTTGGCCGCATCCTTGATCTGGAACCCGTCAGCACCGGCTGGCGCTGCTATGCCGTCGGGCAGGACGGCAAGCGCGCACCCGTGCAACTGGCCGTCCCCGCCGATCTGCCCGCCAGCGAGCTGGCCCAGTACCTCTACGACATCTACCATGAGATGGCAACGGGCAGCAGGGGCGATGTGACGGAGATAGAGGTTACGGGTGCGGAGGATGTATCCAGGAACGCAGGCACGCCCTGAGCGGAGGTGTATGCAGCCACCGGGGATAGGGCTGGCATTCTGGTTGGCATTCGGGCGGTGCCCGAGGGGATGGCCTGCCACCCCACACCATCACGGCGCTTGCCTGGACAGCTGCGCAGCAGCTTCAGCACCAGCGGCGGTGCCGCTGCGGTGGGGCGCGAGCTGCCAGCCCCAAGAACCTGTTCAAAGAGCCTCAGGCCAAGGCCTGGCGAGCGAGATGCGCCACGGCCAACTCGTGCCTGGCCTGGCTGCGCAATCCATCCTCTAAAAACCAGGCAGCAGATAAAGCGGCGTGGGCCATCACCCATCGGAGCAGGCGCTGGCGCTCCAGTCCCGCCACATCGACAATGACTGCCAACTGGCGCGCAAAGCGCAGCGGGTCGGTGCAGCTTCGCAGCTCCGGGTTGCACAGCACATTCACATAGTCGTAATAGCGCTCACCGCTGACGCGCTTGGGATCTATTGCCAGCCATCCGCGCTGCCCGAAATCAAGAATATTGCGGTGGTGCGCATCGCCATGCAAAACGACCTGCTCCCGCTGATCTAGCAAGAGCTCCTGGGCGACCATGGCGCAGTCGGCCATCAGCCCCCCTTCCCGCTGCGCCATCGGCGCCAGCGACCTGAAAAAATCCGCCAGCGGCAGCAGATGTTCAGGGGGGTCCGGTGCGCGGTGGGAATGCAGCTGGGCCAGGGTGTAGCAGATGCAGGCCGTCGCCGCATCATCCTCGCCTGCCAAAGCCATGCGCAGCAAATCCTGGGAGCCCATGGCACGCTCCATCAGCAGCGCGCCTGACGCTGGATCGCAGGCATAGACCCGCGCCGCGCCATGGCCACCCCACCATTGCAGCACCTGGCCGCCGATGCGTTCGTCAGCATCTCGCGTCACCTTGATCATCGCCGCCAGGGCTGCTTGTGACCCGCTCAGGCTGACCGGCAGAAGATCACTGGTCGCCGTGACCACAGGCTTGCCAGCAGCGCTCGCACCCCAGCGCTGGAGATAGATATTGAAGGGTTCGAGGTCGGAGGACATGCACCGCATTGTCGTAGACGTGCATGTGCCCACCTGGAAATCCTGGCGCCCCACGCTGGCCGGCCGCTGATGGCTGCTGCGCACATCAAAAGCAAGACGGCACCTATTCGGGTGCCCGGGCTTTTCAGCTGCAGCGAGGAAAACACCGTATTTGGCTGACAGACACTGCCATCGTCTGGTGCTGCAATGGTTGCCGACTCATCCAATTCAGCGGCCCAGAGACTCGATGGTTTAGCGACTGCTCCAATGGGTAGAAGTCTTCCGTTCAACCTTGGGCCCGATGGCCTGAAAGTGGAAGCAATGACGCAATCGCATGGCAAACCCATCGCTAGAAACATCACCGTAGCGATCCTGGTCCTGGTGACCTTGTTTCTGGTGGCGGGCGGGGGGTGGCTGATCGCACTGGGGGGCTCGGCCTACTACCTGGTGGCAGGCCTGGTGATGATCGTCATCACCTGGTGGTATGCGCGCGATCGCGTAGCTAGCCTGTGGCTCTATGCCGTGCTGCTGCTTGCCACCATCGCATGGGGCATCTGGGAGTCGGGGACCGATTTCTGGGCGCTGACGCCGCGACTGGATATCTGGTTTGTGCTGGGCCTGTGGCTGCTGCTGCCCTGGGCGAGCCGGCGGCTGAGCCACAGCGCGGGCGCCAAATCGCTGCTGTCTCTGGGTCTTGTGGCAGTGCTTGCGGTGCTGGGCCTCAGCTGGTTCAACGATCCGCAAGAAGTCAATGGCAGCCTGGCGCGCGCGCCGTCGGCGCAGCGCACGCCGGTGGCGGGCGTGGCCGATGCCGACTGGCCGGCCTATGGCCGCACCCAGGCCGGTGTGCGCTACTCGCCGCTGACGCAGATCAACGACGGCAACGTGAACAAGCTCCAGCTGGCCTGGAAGTACCAGACCGGCGACTTCAAGGGCGATGACGACTCGGGCGAAACCACGGCGGAGCTGACCCCTATCAAGGTGGGCAATCGCATGTTCATCTGCACGACGCACCAGTTCCTCGATGCCCTCGACCCCGCAACCGGCAAGCGCCTCTGGCGTTTTGATCCGCAGCTCAAAGCCGACCGCACCTTCCAGCATCTGACCTGCCGAGGCGTGTCCTACTACGACAGCGCCAACGTCGAGGGCAATAGCGCCAGCGTGCAAAAGAACCTGACCCAGGCCTCTGCCGAATGCCCCCGCAAAGTGATTCTGCCGGTCAACGATGGGCGCCTGTTCGCGGTGAACCCGGACACTGGCAAGCCTTGCAGCGACTTTGGCAACCAGGGCCAGGTCGACCTGCAGGCCAATATGCCGTTTCCCTACCGTGGCGGTTACAACCCCACCTCGCCCCCGGTGGTGACGGGCTCGACGATCGTGATTGGCGGCTCGATCACCGACAACCTGTCCAACGCAGAGCCCTCGGGCGTGATCCGGGGCTATGACGTCAACACCGGCGCGCTGCGCTGGGTGTTTGACACCGGCGCCGAGGACCCAAACCAGATGCCGGGCGAGAAAGGCGAGTTTGTGCACAACTCCCCCAACGCCTGGGCACCACTGGCCTATGACGCCAAGACCGACATCGTCTACGTGCCGACCGGCGTGGGAACGCCCGATATCTGGGGCGGCGACCGGACCGAATTGAAAGAGCGCTATGCCAATTCGATGCTGGCCCTGGATGCCAGCACCGGCAAGCTGGTCTGGAACTTCCAAACCACCCACCATGACCTCTGGGACATGGATGTGCCGGCGCAGCCCTCGCTGGTCGACCTCAAGCGCCCCGATGGCACGACGGTGCCCGCCATCTATGTGCTGACCAAGACCGGGCAGCTGTTCGTGCTTGATCGGCGCAGTGGCGAAGCCATCTTGCCGGTAACCGAAAAGCCGGTGCCGCAAAGCGTCAAGCGCGGCCCGCAAACCAAGGGTGAGCATTATTCGCCAACGCAGCCCTTCTCGCCGTTGAACATGGGCCCGCACGAGAACCTGACCGACAAGAACATGTGGGGCGCCACCATGTTCGACCAGCTGATGTGCCGGGTGATCTTCCACCGCCTGAACTACGAGGGCATCTACACGCCGCCGTCTGAAAACGGCACCTTGGTGTTTCCCGGCAACCTGGGGATCTTTGAATGGGGCGGCATGTCGGTGGACAGTGATCGCCAGGTCGCGTTCATGAACCCGCTGGGCCTGCCCTTTGTCTCGCGCCTGATCCCTGCAGACCCGAACCGCCCACGCACCGAAAAAGGCGCCGGCACCGAGCAAGGCGTGCAGCCCATGTACGGCACGCCGTATGGGGTGGAGCTCAATGCCTTCCTGTCACCGCTGGGCCTGCCCTGCAAGGAACCCGCATGGATGACCGTCGCTGGTGTGGATCTCGCCACCCATGACGTCGTGTGGAGAAAGCGCGTGGGCACCATCCGCGACAGCCTCCCCAAGCTGATGCAGCTTCCTCCTATCAAGGCCGGTGTGCCCGGCCTGGGCGGCCTGATCTCCACCGGCGGCAATCTGATGTTCATCGGTGCAACGCAGGACAACTACCTGCGCGCGTTCAACGCCAGCAATGGCGATCTGCTCTGGCAGGCACGCCTGCCAGCGGGCGGCCAGGCCACCCCCATGACCTACGACATCGGCGGCAAGCAGTATGTGGTCATCATGGCCGGCGGGCATGGCTCGTTCGGCACCAAGATGGGCGACTCGCTGATGGCCTATGCGCTGCCGGATTGATGGGCAGACGGATGGGGAGCCGCTCTTTCGTTACCAGTGACACAGCTGGGGTGTACCGTCGCAAAGCGAACACCTGTTGAAGACTCCCGATGGGCAACAACGGATCTGATCGACGGTATGACTGCTGCCGCCCATCCTCAGGCCTTGACTGATTTATGGATGTCTGGGAACTAGCGTGGGTTGGTGCGACGCATCAAGATGTGAATAGTACAAACTCTGCTATTTCATCTCTTCAGTTCCAATAGCTTGCAGTCCAGGCGGCCATTCTTGCTCGAGGCTCTTCACCTATCAAAGCCCTGGTCAGGTACTCCTTCAGAATGGTAGAGGTGCACTGGTTTACCTGACCCTACTCAGCATGCGGTAGCCTGCCGCCAAATTGCTTCGCGGAGAGCTGCCGAAGATTCCTCAGCAATTGAGTCCCCAGATAACATGAACGTTTAGACCACCAAAGTGTTATATGGAACACCCCATCTCCACCCATTTCTGGGGCTTATACGCGGCTGGCGAGTTCAGGCTCTTGCAGCAATTTTGTGAATTGGGCAACGCGGTGGAGCTGCTCGCCTTCAGTGCTACAGAACAAGAATCCAGGATTCCGGATTGCGCTGCGTGTGAGGTGCGGAGTTTGGCGTTCAGCCCCATCCTGCAATTTATTGAAAACTTTCCTGACGCTTTGCCCTCCAGTTTTGAAACGGGCTTGCAGCGCATCGCCGAGCTTGGATACGGGCTTAGCGATTCCGCACTCAGATGCGGCGACAGACAGATCTTTTGCAATCCCGAATGGGAGCCCGTGCGGCACGAAGCGAAGCAAATTCTCGCTATGTTGGATTGGGAGTCTTTGAAGCCCCACATCGACGACGTGTTGTACGAATGCCGACGCGTAAATTGAAAAGCGCTGCGGTAAAAAAAGGCCGCGCAACCCAACGGCTGCGCGGCCCTTTGCATCGGCCAAAAATGCGGCTTAGTCGATCCGTGCAATCACCGCACCGGCCGCCTGGTAGCTGCCTGCGTCCACCTTCAGGCTGATGCGGCCTGCGCGGGGGGCGTTGATCTGCATTTCCATCTTCATGGCTTCCATCACGGCGATCAGCTCGCCCTCCTGCACGCTGGCGCCATCAGCGACCTTCCAGGTCGTGAGGGTGCCGGCGGAGGCAGCGGTGACGGCCTTCTCATCCACGGCCGCTTCCACGGGCGCTGGGGCCGCGCCAGGGGCCGACAGGCCCGACAGCAGGGAGGCGGGCAGGCCCAGCATCACGCGGCGGCCGTCAAGCTCGATGGCGACGCGCTGCAGGCCAGCGGTGGCGGCAGGCTGGGGACGGGTTTCGGGCTGGGCATCCCACTGGGGCATCAGTTCGGTTTCGATCCAGCGGGTGTGCACGCCAAAGTGCTCGCCGTTGATGAAGTCGGCATGCGCCATCACCGCTTCGTGGAACGGCAGCACGGTCGGCACGCCTTCGATCTTGAACTCCTTGAGCGCGCGGCGTGCGCGTTGCACGGCCACTTCGCGGCTGGGGCCCCAGACGATCAGCTTGGCCAGCATCGAATCGAACTGGCCCGCCACTTGCGAGCCGGATTCCACACCGCTGTCCACACGCACGCCGGGGCCCGATGGGGCCTCGAAGCGGGTCACCAGACCAGGGGCGGGCAGGAAGCCACGGCCCACGTCTTCGGCATTGATGCGGAACTCAAAAGCATGGCCGTGGGGCGCGGGCACTGCCGTATCGGCCAGCACTTCGCCTTCGGCCACGCGGAACTGCAGGCGCACCAGGTCGGTACCGGTGGTCTCTTCGGTCACCGGGTGCTCCACCTGCAAACGGGTGTTGACCTCCAGGAACGAGATCGCGCCGCCTTGGCTCAGCAGGTATTCCACCGTGCCGGCGCCCACATAGCCCGCGGCCTGGCAGATCTCGCGGGCCGATTGGTGGATGCGCTCGCGCTGCGCGTCGGTGAGGAATGGCGCAGGTGCTTCTTCGACCAGCTTCTGGTTGCGGCGCTGCAGCGAGCAGTCGCGCGTGCCCAGCACCCGCACATTGCCGTGCTGGTCGGCCATCACCTGGGCTTCGATGTGGCGGGGCTTGTCCAGGAACTGCTCGACAAAGCATTCGCCACGGCCAAAGGCGGTCACCGCCTCGCGCACCGCCGCGCCATACAGCTCGTCGATGTCCTCGGCCTTCCAGATCACCTTGATGCCACGGCCACCACCGCCAAACGCGGCCTTGACCGCAATCGGCAGGCCATGGTCCCGCGCAAAGGCATGCACTTCGGAGACGTCCTTGACCGGCTCGGGCGTGCCCGCTACCAGCGGGGCACCGACGCTCAGCGCCAGCTTGCGCGCCTGCACCTTGTCGCCCAGCTGCTCAATGGCCGAAGGCGGTGGGCCCACCCAGGTGAGACCGGCACCGATCACCGCGCGGGCAAAGGCGGCGTTTTCGGACAGAAAACCATAGCCCGGGTGCACCGCATCTGCGCCGCTTTTTTGCGCCACTGCAATCAGCTTGGCGATGTCCAGATAGGTCTCTGCCGGGCGCTGGCCTTCAAGCGCATAGGCCTCATCGGCCATGCGCACATGCAGGGCGTCGATATCGGCATCGGCATACACCGCCACGCTCTTGAGGCCGTGGTCCGTGCAGGCACGAATAATGCGGACGGCGATCTCGCCACGGTTTGCAATCAATACTTTTTTCATGGCTGAGACTCCGAGCAACCAAACAACGACAGGGAAGCGAGATCGCCGCAGCCTGCTGCGCAGGCACTGCAATGTAGAGAAACCGCCGCTGCGCGTCGGTTTTCGCCACGGTTTGCAATCAACACTTGATTCATAGCTATATCCATTCAAGAACGGGGCGCGCAGGCCCTGTTCAACACTCAGCCCACCAGGTCCGCAAAGGGCGCCAGGGGGCGGAATTGCAACCAGCCACCGACGGGCACTTGCGCGGCCAGGTCCAGGTGGTAGGAGGCAATGCAGGCGATGACCGGGTAACCACCGGTCAAGGGGTGGTCGGCCAGGAAAAGCACGGGCTGGCCGCTGGCGGGCACCTGGATGGCGCCCAGGGCTGTGCCCTCGCTGGGCAGCTCCTGGGTTTGGCTGCGCACCAGCGCCTCTGCACCGGCCAGGCGCAAGCCCACGCGGTTGGACTGGGGGGTAACCTGCCAACGCTGCGCAGCAAACAGGGCCACGGCCTCGGGGGTGAACCAGTCGGTGCGCGGGCCCATGACGACATCGAGCACCACGGTCTCACCGGCCTTGGGCAGCGCCGGCGGGTTCTCATCAGCGGCTTCCACGGCTGCGGCATCGCGCGCATCGCCCA
>NZ_APCR01000315.1:0-19161 GCF_000410635.1 Comamonas sp. B-9 | reverse complement strand
GTTGAGCAGCTGGCCGAGCGCACCCAGGTGCGCGTGCTGGAAAGCCGGGTCGAGCTGCGCAGCACGAGCGGCGAAAGCGCCGTGCTGGGCAGTGGCGAGGCAGCCCAGGTCGATGCGGCAGGGCTGCAGCGCCTGGCCGCCGACCAGATGCCCAGCACCGAGTGGCAGCGCGGCTGGCTGGTGGTGCAGCAGCGCCCCTTGCACGAGGTCATTGCCCAGCTGCAGCGCTACCGCCATGGCCTGCTGCGCGTCTCGCCCGAGGCAGCGCAGATCCAGGTGCAGGGCGTCTTCCCGCTGGACGACATTGAGCGCGCGCTGACCGGTCTGGCCGAGACCTTGCCGATCCGGGTGCAGCGTTTTGGCAGCTGGCTCACCCGCATTGATGTGCGCTAGAAAATAATTTTCAAAAACACTGTCCGGTTTCGCGTGCTCGATACACAAGCCTTCCAGATGCACCACAAAAGCACAGGGAAGTTCCATATGTTTCGCAGCACAGCTCTCTTTCGCCGCTCGGTTCTAGCGGCCTCGCTGGCACTGGCCGGCGCCTCGGCCAGCCAGGCACAAACCTTGCCTTCGGCCGCTACCCGCAGCACACCCGCCGCCATGCAGTCGGCGCTGGGGATCGACATCGCCATCGGGCCGCTGGCCCAGACCTTGAACCGCATTGCCAGCCAGGCGGGACTGGTCGCGTCGATGGACCCGGCCCTGCTCGCAGGCCGCCAGGCCCCGGCCATCAACGCCCGGCTGACGGTGGAGCAGGCCTTAGCGCAAGCGCTGCGCGGCAGCGGCCTGGCACTGGCCATCACCGCCAGCGGTGCGATCAGCGTGCAACCGGCTGCTGCATCGTCAGCCGCCCCAGCCGATGCCGCAGCCGGGGCCGCTGCCACCATCTCGCTGCCCACCACGGTGGTGCGCGACAGCTATGCCGGCGCCACCACCGAGCACAGCCAGTCCTACACCACGCGGGCGGTCAGCATTGGCAAGGGCGAGCATGCGCTGCGCGAGATTCCGCAGTCCATCTCGGTGCTGACGCGCCAGCAGATCGAAGACCAGAATGCCACCACCTTGGCCGACTCCATGCGCTATGTCACCGGCATGCGCACCAAGCCCACGGGCACCGGCATCGTCAACATCGAGGCCCGGGGCTTTTTGATGGGCAACTACCTGATCGATGGCCTGCCGGCCAAGGGCGGCCAGGGCATCTGGGGCAACACCTTGATGGATGTGGGCCTGTACGACCGGGTGGAGATATGGCGCGGCCCCACCGGCCTGCTCGAAGGCGCGGGCGAGCCCTCGGGCACCATCAACCTGGTTCGCAAGCGCGCGCATGCGGATTTCCTGGTGCAATCGGCCACCGTGCTGGGCTCCTGGGGCCAGCGCCGCCAAGAGCTGGATGTGACTGGCGCGCTCAATGCCTCGGGCACGCTGCGTGGGCGCCTGGTGGGCATCTATGACGACCGCGACAGCTTTGTCGACGAGGTCTATCTGCGCCGCAACACAGTCTATGGCACCTTGGAGTACGACTTCAGCCCCAGCACCACCTTGTCCATTGGCGCGACCGAGCAGCGCGGCAGCTCGCTGTCCTTTGCCGGCCTGCCGCTGCTGGCTGACGGCCGCAACCCGGACCTGGATCGCTCAACCTTTCTGGGCTCCATCCATGGCAAGAAGGACGACTACGCAACGCGCTACTTTGCCGAGCTGGAGCACCAGCTGGACGGTGGCGGCAAGTTCAAGCTGAGCGCCAACCAGTTTCTGCGCGGCACCGAGTTTGACCGCTACTGGTCCAACAGCTACCTGAACCCGGTCAGCCGCGAGGTGACCATCCTGTCCACCCACCAGAAGTCGCGCGAGCGCGACCGGGGCATCGACGCCTACCTGTCGCTGCCGATGGATTGGAATGGCCTGGAGCAGACCCTGGTCATCGGCGCCAACTACCAGACCTACCAGGGCGGCCAGGTGCAAGGCAGCCCCAGCAGCTTTCAGCAAAATGCCGACCACCCCGACCATGACCTGCTGATGCCACCGCAGCGCATTGGCACCCTGCCCAAGACCCGGGTGACCAACCATGGCGTCTATGCCCATGCCCGCATCAAACCGGTGCAGCCGCTGACCGTGCTGGTGGGCGGCCGCCTGGCCTGGTGGGAGACGCAAGACCCCGAGCAACCGGCCAATGACCAGTCCATCCGCGCCAAGTTCGTGCCCAGCCTGGGCCTAGTCTATGACCTGAACACGCAGCTGTCTGTCTACGCCAGCGCCAACCAGGTGTTTGCGCCGCAGACCGATACGGTGGTGAGCGGCGCCTTCCTGCCGGCCCGCACCGGCAACCAGCTGGAGGCGGGCATCAAGGGTGAGTTCATGGACAAGCGTCTCAATGCGCACCTGGCGGTGTTCCGCATCCAGGACGAAAACCGCGCGGTGACCGACCCGCTCAACGAAGGCTTTTCGCTGCCCTCCGGTGTGGTGCGCAGCCAGGGCTTTGAGGCGGAGGTATCGGGCAAGCTGAGCCCGCAGTGGGACATGACGGCCGGCTATGCCTACACCGACACGCGCCACGTCAGCGGCAGTGTGGATACCGAAGGCCAGCCGTTCAACAGCTCCTTCCCGCGCCACAACTTCTCGCTGTGGACCAAGTACCGCTTTGCCGCCGAGCCGCTGCGCCGGCTGTGGATTGGCGGCGGCATGCAGGCCTACAGCAGCAATGCCACGACCTATGGCAACACCACCTGGCGCCAGGGCGGCTATGCCGTCTATGCGCTGCAGGCCGGCTATGAGATCAACCGCCACCTGCAGGCCACGGTGACGGTGAACAACCTGTTTGACCGGACTTACTTCGACCGCCTTGCCGGTGGCCGCTACCGCCAGACCTACTACGGCGATCCACGCAATATCACCGTCGCACTGCGCGCCGCGTTCTGATGGCGCGCCCCTCCACCCCGGCGCTGCCTGCAGCGCCGCCGGGCGCAGCGTCTGCCGCCATGCCTGGCTCTGCACAGGCCCTGGCGCAAGGCTATGCCCAGCTCATGCGCAAGCGCCTTTGCCTGCTGCTGGCGATGGCCATCGGCCTGCTGCTCAGTGTGGCGGCCGATCTGTCGGTGGGCTCCACCGATCTGGACTGGGCCACCCTGGCCACCGCAGTCTTTCTGCCCAGCCAGGTGCCATTGGAGACGTCGCTGATCGTGCAGGACCTGCGCCTGCCCTATGCCCTGATGGCGGTGCTGGTGGGCGTGGCGCTGTCGCTGGCCGGCGCCGAGATGCAGACCATCCTGAACAACCCGCTGGCCAGCCCCTTTACCCTGGGGGTATCGTCTGCCGCTGCACTCGGCGCCGCGCTGGCCTTGGTGCTGGGCCTGGGCATTCCGGGTCTGCCGGAAGAGGCCATGGTGCCGGTCAACACCTTTGTGTTTGCCTTTGCCTCGGTGCTGCTGCTGCAGGCCACCGCCCGGGCCCGGCCCGGCTCGCGCCAGATTCTGGTGCTGTTCGGCATTGCGCTGGTGTTCAGCTGCAATGCGCTGGTGGCGCTGCTGCAGTATGTGGCCTCGCCCGATGCGCTGCAGCAGCTGGTGTTCTGGAGCATGGGCAGCCTGGCACGCGCCAACTGGACCAAGCTGCAGCTGCTGGCCCTGGCCATTGCCTGCGTGCTGCCTTTTTCGCTGCGCGCGGCCTGGCAGCTCAATGTGCTGCGCCTGGGCGAAGAGCGCACCTTGAGCTTTGGCATCGATCTGAACCGCCTGCGCCTGGCATCGCTGCTTCGCGTGAGCCTGCTGGCCGCCACCGCCGTGGCCTTTACCGGCACCATCGGCTTTGTCGGCCTGGTGGGGCCACACATCGCGCGCATGTTGGTGGGTGAGGACCACCGCATCTTTCTGCCCGCCAGTGCGCTGATGGGTGGGCTCATCATGTCGCTGGCCTCCATCGCCAGCAAGACCCTGGTGCCCGGCACCTTGCTGCCGGTGGGCATTGTCACCGCGCTGGTCGGTGTGCCGCTGTTTGTGTGGCTGATCTTCCGCAGCGGAGCACGCGCATGAACCCGCCCTCCCCCTTGCAGGTGACAGGTCTGAGCGTGGGCTACCGCCAGCGCCAGGTCATCGACCAGCTGCAACTGCCGCCGCTGCAGCCCGGCCAGGTGACCGCGCTGGTGGGCCCCAATGGCGCGGGCAAGTCCAGCCTGCTCAAGGCGCTGGCGGGCCTGGTGCCCGCCCGTGGCAGCCTGCAGCTGGGCCGCACCGCCTTGCATGCGCTGCGGCCTGCGCAGCGCGCGCAGTATGTCGGCTATATGCCGCAGTTCGCTGCCGAAGGCGTGGCGCTGACGGTGCTGGAGAGCCTGCTGGCCGCCCTGCGCAGCCAAAGCAGCCCCAGCGATGCACCGGCCAGCGCCACGCCCATCGAACGTGTGCATGCCTTGCTGCAGCAGCTGGGCATTGCCCACCTGGCGCTGCTGCCGCTCGACAGCCTCTCGGGCGGCCAGCGCCAGCTGGTGAGCCTGGCGCAATCGGTGATCCGCGAGCCGGCCATCCTGCTGCTGGACGAGCCCACCAGTGCGCTGGACCTGCGCCACCAGGCGCTCGTCATGGGCACGGCGCGCATGCTCGCCCAGCAAGGCCGCATTGTCATCGCCGTGCTGCATGATTTGAACCTGGCTGCACGCTGGGCCGATGCGCTCATCGTGCTGCGGCGCGGCAGCCTCTACACCAGCGGCAGCCCGGCGCAGACCTTGACACCGGCGATGCTCGCCGAGGTCTATGGCGTGCAGGCCCGGGTGCAAAGCTGTGCGCAAGGCTGGCTGCAGATCGTGGTGGATGGCACCACCGCAGGAGACCCGCCATGAAGGGCCTGCAGCAGCTACTCGCCGTCCTTGCGCTTTTGCTGGCCACCAGCACCGGCGTGCTGGCAGCCTACCCGCTGCAGGTGCGCGATGTCGCCGGCCGCCTGGTCCGCATCGCTGCGCCGCCCCAGCGCATCTATGTGCAAAACGGCAATACGATGACCGCGCTGGCGCTGCTCGAGCGCGAGGACCCGTTTGCCCGCCTTGCCGGCTGGAACAACTCGCTGGGCGACTCCGACCCCAGCCTGTGGCGGCTGATGCAGCAGCGCTGGCCCCATGCTGCGCAGCTGCCGCTGCTGCCGTTTGACAGCGCAGGCCATGTCGACCTGGAAGCACTGCTGCGCCTGCGCCCCGACCTGGTGCTGCTGAGCCTAGAGAGCCGCCCGGCGGTGGAGGGCGGACGCATTGCCGCGCTGCTAGCGGCGCTGAACATTCCGATCCTCTATGTGGACAGCTCACGCAACCCGGTGGCACACCTGCCCGCCATGCTGCAGATGCTGGGCCAGGTGCTGGGCCGCGAGGCCGAGGCCCAGGCCTATCTGGAGTTCTACCAGGCGCGCCTCCACGCCATCCAGCAGGTGGCAGCTACCGCGCCACGCCCGCCGCGCGTATTTGTCGAGATCCGGGCCGGTCGGCTGGGGCTGGCGCAGTGCTGCTTCTCGCAGGGCAATACCGCCTGGGGTTACCTCATTGAGGCGGTGGGTGGGCGCAATATCGCCAAGCAATTGCTGCCCGGTATGACGGGCGATATCGCGCTGGAGACCTTGATCGGCCTGCAGCCCGATGTCTACCTGATGACCGGCACCCAGCGCCAGCGTAAGGGTGCGCGCACCATACCCTTTGGCTACGACATCTCCGTCAGCGAGGCGGAGCAGGCCATGGCCCGGCTGATGCAGCGCAAGGGCCTGGCGCTGGCCACTGCAGGGGCCGGTGGCTGTGTGCAGGCGCTCTACCACCAGTTCTACGACAGCGCCTTCCATATCGCCGCGCTGGAGCACCTGGCCAAGATGCTCTACCCCGAGCGCCTGGCAGCGCTGGACCCGGACCAGACCTACCGCGAGTTGCTGCAGCGCTTCACCACCCTGCCCGATGCGGAATTTGTATTCCACATCAGCCGCAACCATGCCGGCGAGCCTTGCTAGCTCAAAGCGCCGTGCCCAGCCGCCAGCCCGGCGCCATCTTCTGGATCGATGAGACCAGCAGCTCGATCAGCGCCAGGGTCGCCGCCGAGGGCTGGCGGTTGGGTGCACGCACGATGTAGAGCGCATCGCCCACGCCTTTGACGCCAAAGCCCCCCAGCACCTGCACCAGGCTGCCTTGGGCGATGGCATCCCGCACCGCGTAATACGGCAGCAGCACCACGCCCAGGTCGGCCATCGCGGCATTGAACAGGAACTGGTAGTCGCCCGATTGGATCGACGGCGTGCTCTGCACCTGTTCATGCAGGCCATCGCTGTGCCGCCAAAACTCCAGCCGGTGGTGGATGTTGAGGGGCGCCAGCAGCCGGGCGTGCTTGATGTCCTGCGGGGTTTGCAGCGCCAGGCCCAGGGCCCGCAGATAGGCCGGGGTGGCAAACAGGCCCCACTCAATGCCGCAGACGCGGGTGGCCACATGGTCTTCCAGCGGCGCCGAGGTGATGTGGATTGCCAGGTCCACCTTGGAGGCCACCAGGTCATGGATCTGGTCGTTGATCACGAGGCGC
This sequence comes from Comamonas sp. B-9, assembly GCF_000410635.1. Lineage (NCBI taxonomy): Bacteria > Pseudomonadati > Pseudomonadota > Betaproteobacteria > Burkholderiales > Comamonadaceae > Comamonas > Comamonas sp. B-9. The sequence goes on along the minus strand of NZ_APCR01000315.1, from coordinate 12,637 downwards.
AGCAGCAGATCGGGGTGCGCCTGGCAAAAGTCCAGGATTAGCGGCTTGAGGTGGAAATGCCCCAGCCCGGTGGGGATGCGCACGCGGATCTCGCCACTGATGGTCTGGTGGATCTGGTCGATCTGCAGCTGGGCGCTTTGCAGCGCATTGAGGGCCTGCAGGCACTGGCCATGCAGGATGCGGCCGGCCTGGGTTAGCTCCATATGCCGCGTGGTACGGCGCAGCAGCTGCGCGCCAAACTGCCGCTCCAGCAGCGCCAGCCGGCGCGACACGTTCGAGCGCGTGACGCCCGAGCGCTGGGCCGCATCGCTCAGGTTGCGCGACTCGGCAATCGCCACAAACAAACGCACCAGGTTCAGGTCCATGGCCGGCTTCCCTTTTGATTGTTGATTCTGAATCACCACTGATGGCTGTGCTTTGGCAGTTCCCAAAGCGGCCTCCTGTTTCTACCATGAGTCTCACAACAAACGCCCGGCATCCTGTCGCATAGCCCGGGCAAAGCATGGAGACAAATACGTGACGCCAGAGTCAACACTGGGGTTTACCCCGCTCGCCGGTTTCAAGGTCCTGGATTTGAGCCAGGGCGTGGCCGGCCCCTACTGCGCCCAACTGCTCGCCCACCAGGGGGCCGAGGTCATCAAGATCGAGCCCGCCCAGGGCGACTGGGGCCGCCATGTAGGGGTGGCCCGCCATGGCCACAGCACCTTGTCCAGCACCTACAACGCCGGCAAGCAAAGCCTGGCGGTCGATGCCAAGCACCCCGAGGGCAAGGCGCTGATCCTGCAGCTGGCGCGTGATGCCGATGTGGTGGTGCAGAATTTTCGCCCGCAGGTCGTAGAGCGCCTGGGCCTGGACTTTGCCGCGCTCCAGGCGCTGGGGCTGGAGCCCGTCTATGTATCCATCAGCGGCTATGGCCCGGACGGCCCCTTTGCCGACAATCCCGCCACCGATTCGGTGATGCAGGCCGACACCGGGCTGATGAACAGCAACCGCGATGCGCAGGGCGCGCCGCAGCGCATCGGATTTTTGCTGGCCGATATTGCCACCGGCGTCTACGCCGCGCAGGCCTGCACGGCGGCGCTGCTGCAGCGCCTCAAAACCGGCAAGGGCCAGCATGTGGAGCTGAACCTGTTCAATGTCTGCTGCGCGCTGCAATCGACTGCGCTGTCGGAAGAGGTGCTGGGCGGCCAGACCGTCAAGGCGGCCGTCAGCGCGCCCAATGGCATTTTTGATGCCGCCGACGGGCGCCTGACAATTCTGGCGCTGAACAACGAGCAGTTCCTGCGCATTGGCAAGGCGCTGGACCTGGCCGGCTGGGACAGCGACCCGCGCTTTGCCAGCAATGCGCTGCGCCTAGAGCACAAGGCGGTGCTGCATGCCGACCTGGCCCGCGCTGTGGCAGATCGATCGCTGGCCGAGCTGCGCGCGCTGTTCAACCAGCACAGCGTGCTGCATGCCGTAGTGCACACCGCCGCCGATGTGGTGCAGCACCCGCAGGCGCAGCACCTGGCCACCTTCAAGACCCTGCAGCAGCCCGATTTTGGCGAAGTGCTGATGGCCGCCACCCCCTGGCCGGCCAAGCCCGATGCACCGTTGCCCGCACCGCGCATTGGTGCCGATAGCCAGCAGATTCTGCGCAGCCTGGGCCTGGCGCCCGATGAGATCGACGCGCTGGCGGCCCGCCAGGTCGTAGGCCTGTGAAAGGAGCCGCGCCCATGAAAGCCATTGTCTGCCGCAGCTTCGGCCAGCCCCGCGATGTGATTGCCGTCCAAACCACCGAGCCCCCGACTGCCCTGGCCGATGACGAGGTGCTGATCGAGGTAACCCGTGCCACCGTCAGCCACGCCACCGGCCTGCTGATTGAAGGCAAGTACCAAAAGCCCCCGCCGCTGCCCTTTGTGCCTGGCACCGAAGGTGTGGGCCAGGTGCTGCAATGCGGCAGCGCTGTGAGCCATGTAAAGGTAGGCGACCAGGTCGTGTTTATCTGCGACTGGGGCGCCTATGCGCAGCAGGCCAAGGTACATGCCAGCACCGTGTATGCGGTGCCGGCGGGGCTCGATCCACTGCGCGCACTGGCGCTGCCGATCTCCTACGGCACGGCCTACACCGCCTTGCATTGGCGCGCGGCGCTGCAGGCGGGTGACAGCCTGCTGGTGCTGGGTGCGGGCTCGGGCGTCGGCGCGGCCGCCGTGGAGCTGGCGGCCCAGGTGCCCGATGTGCAGGTGATTGCCTGCGCCAGCAGCGAAGACAAACGCCAGGCCGCCTTGCGCCATGGCGCGCAGCATGCGGTCGATCCGCAGCACCTGATCGAGCAGGTCAAAGCGGTGACGGGGGGCAAAGGCGCAACCCTGGTGTTTGACCCGGTGGGCGGTGACCTGCTGCTGCAGGCGCTGCGCTGCACGGCCCAGAACGGGCGCATCGTCATCATCGGCTTTGCCAGCGGCACGATCCCCAAGGTGCCGATGAATATCGCACTGGTCAAGAACCTGACGATCCACGGCTTCTTCTATGGCCAGTACATCGGCTGGACGCCCGCCAACGAACGCCAGCGCCATGCCGCTGCCATGCAGGCCATGATGGCCGCACTGTTGGAGATGGCCCAGCGCGACGCCATCCATCCCGACATCTCGCGGGTCTATGCCATGGACGAGCTGTGCGAGGCGCTGGACGCGCTGCACAGCCGCGAGGTGCTGGGCAAGGTCGCCCTACAAATACAAGGAGACAAGACATGACACAACGCCACCTAGCGCAGCGCCGTCAGGCCCTGCAATCGCTGCTGCAGACCGGCTTAGGGCTGGCCCTGCTGGGCAGCGGCTTGCCCGCCGCCCATGCGGCATCGGCGGCCGATTACCCGGCCTCAACCATCAAGCTGGTGATTCCCTACCCGCCCGGTGGCCCCACCGATCTGGTGGGCCGCCTGGTGGCCATCTCGATGGGCGAGAGCCTCAAGCAGACCATCTTCATCGACAACAAGCCCGGCGCCAGCGGCATGGTGGGCGCGGCCCAGGTCGCCAAGGCCCAGCCCGATGGCTACACCTTGCTGGCCAATGCCTCGCTGCAGGTGATCAACCCCTCGGTCTACGACAAGGTGCCGTATGACTCGTTCAACGACTTTGCGCCGATCACGCAGATTGTCGATGTGCCGCTGGTGCTGGTGGTCAACAGCGAGCTGCCGGTGTCGAACGTGCAGGAGCTGGTGGCCTACCTGAAAAAGAGCAAGGCCAGCATCAATTTTGGCTCGGCCGGCAATGCCTCGTCGCAGCATCTGTCGGGCGAGCTGTTCAAGCTCAAGACCGGCATTGCGATGCAGCATGTGCCCTACAAGGGCAGCTCACCGGCGCTCACCGATTTGATGGGCGGCCAGATCCAGCTGATGTTTGACTCCATGCCCTCGGCCATGCCCTTTATCACCTCGGGCAAGCTCAAGGCGCTGGCCGTCACCACCGCCAAGCGCTCGAGCTCGCTGCCGCAGATCCCGACCATGCAGGAATCGGGCATTGCCGACTACGCCACCAGCACCTGGTATGGCCTCTGGGCCCCGAAGAACACGCCGCCCGAGATCGTGGGCAAACTGGCCCAAGCGGCGCAGCAGGCCTTGCGCAAGCCCGAGGTGGCCGCGCAGTACCAGCGCATGGGCGCCGAGCCGGTGGGATCGAGCCCGCAGGAGTTTTTGGCCTATATGCGCAGCGAAGAAAAGAAATGGGCCGAGATTGTGAAACGCTCGGGCGCAAGGGCCGATTGAGCCAAGGCGCCCGGCGCTGGACCGGTCATCCCACGGCGCGCATGGCCACCACCGGCTTGCGCACCCACAGCACCGCCGCTGCCGCCACCAGGCAAGCGGCGCCTGCGACAAACAACGCGGGCGAGTACGACGACAGCACCGAGCGTGCCAGACCTGCACCGTATGCAGCGACAGCCGCGCCCAGCTGGTGGGCGGCAAACACCCAGCCAAACACCAGGGCAGCGCGCTCGGGGCCAAACTCGCTGGCCACCAGCTTGACGGTGGGCGGCACCGTCGCAATCCAGTCCAGGCCATAGAACACCGCAAACAGCGACAGGCCGGCGATCGTGAACTCGGAGTACGGCAGCCAGAACAGCGACAGCCCGCGCAGCCCGTAGTACCAGAACAGCAGCTTGCGGCTGTCATAGCGGTCCGACAGATAGCCCGACAAGGTCGTGCCCACCAGGTCAAAAATGCCCATCATCGCCAGTACCGAGGCCGCTGGCACCGGCCCCAGGCCATAGTCACCGCAGAGCGAGACAAAGTGGGTCTGGATCAGCCCATTGGTGCTGAGCCCGCAGATAAAGAAGGTGCCCGCCAGAATCCAGAAAGCCGGCACTTTGGACGCAGCCGCCAAGGTGCTGAACGGCAGGCCCCAGCTGGCGCGGGGCGCAGGGGCGGCGGGCGCGGCAGCGGGGTCCGCGCCATAGGCGCTCAGCTGCATCTGGGCCGGGCTGTCGCGCATGAACAGCAGCACCAGCACCAGAACGATGGCCGAGGCCGCGACGACTGGCAGCAGCGCCCAGCGCCAGCCGTACTGCGCAATCAGCCAGGCAGCAGCCGGCAAGAACAGCAGCTGGCCGGTGGCACTGCTGCCGGCCAGCAAACCCATGACCAGGCCCTTGCGCTGCACAAACCAGCGGTTGGCCACCGTCGCGCCCAGCACCATCGCGGTGAGGCCCGTGCCCATGCCCAGCACAATGCCCCAGAGCACAAAGGCCTGGCCCAGGTTGCGCATGATGAGGCCCAGCAGCAAGGCACTGGCAATCACCGCTGCGGCCAGCGCCACCACGCGCGATACGCCATAGCGCAGCAAAATGACGGCTGCAAAGGGCCCCAGCAGGCCATACAGCGCAAAGCGGGTCGCAAACACCGAGGACAGATCACGCACACTCCAGCCAAACTCGACGGCCAGCGGCTGCATCAGCACCCCCGGCAGGCCCAGGGCCGCCGAGGTGACCAGCATGGCCAAAAAGGTGATGGCGGCAATCACCCAGGCGTAATGGATGCCATGGCGCTGGAGCAGCACGGCGAGTCGGGAAGCGAGCATGTTATTTGGAGGTTATCGACGGAGGAGTTACAATGATAGCGATCACAATCAAAAACTGTCAAGCACAGCTTCAAGCAGGGTATTTGCGATGAAAGTCACCAAGGAACAAGCGCAACAGAACCGCCAGGCACTGCTCGATGCCGCCGCTGCCCTGTTCAAGGAACGCGGCATCGACGGCACCGGCGTGGCCGATATCTGCCAGCAGGCGGGCCTGACGCAGGGCGCGCTGTACAAGCATTTCAGCGACAAGCAAGACCTGGCAGCCCAAGCGCTGGCACATGGTTTTGAGCAAGGCTTTGGCCGGGTCAAGCAAGCCAGCGAGCGAAGCGACCACGCGATGGCCACCTACCTGGACAATTACCTGAACCCCCAGGTGCGCGATGACATGACGCGGGGCTGCCCGCTGGTCTCTACCGCCTGCGATGCCGGCCGCCAAAGCGAGGCCGTCAGCCGCAGCTTCAGCGACGGCTTTACCGAGCTGCGCGCCGGCATCGAGGCCGCCTTGCCGGACAGCGCTGACCCGCAGCAGCGCCAGGCGCTGGCCAGCACGCTGGTCGCCGCCCTGGTTGGCGCCATGGCCATCTCGCGCGGCGTCGTCAAGGCCGATCCTGCACTGGCCGATGAGGTGCTGCAACAGGTGCGCGTGGTGGTGGAAGGGCTGAGCGCCAAGCGCTGACCGCCCCCATGGCGCCCAATGCAAAAGGCCGCCAACCTGGGTAACCCGGGTTGGCGGCCTTCTTTTACGGCGGATAGCGGAGGCTGTTCAACCTCAGGGTGGCTGCTCGATCAGGACTGCAGGTACACCACATGGCTATGGGTGTACTCGTAGAGCCCGTGCTTGCCATCGGCACCGCCCACGCCCGACTTGCGCACGCCGGCATGGAAGCCCTGCATCGCCTCGAAGTTCTCGCGGTTGATGTAGGTCTCGCCAAAATCGATCTCACGCATCGCCTGCATGGCCTTGGACAGATCGCGGGTGTAGAGGGAGGACGTGAGGCCGTACTCGCAGTCATTGGCCAGCGCAATCGCCTCGTCCAGGTCCTCGACCACCTGGATCGGCAGCACAGGGCCAAAGATTTCCTTGCGCATGATCTCCATGTCCGCACGGCAGCCGGCCAGCACGGTGGGCTGGTAGTGAAAGCCGGCACCCAGATCGGCCACCTGGCCGCCAGTGACCAGCTGCGCGCCATCGGCCAGCGCACGGCGCACCTTCGCATCGACACTGTCCAGGCCCTTTTGGTTGATCAGCGGGCCCATCTCCACATCGGCCTGCGCGATCGGGTCGCCATAGCGGGTGGCGGCCATCGCCTGGGCGATGCGTGCAGTGAACTCATCGGCCACCTGGCGCTGCACGTAGACGCGCTCGGCACAGTTGCAGACCTGGCCGGTGTTGATGATGCGCGAATCGCGGATGGCCTTGACGGCCAGGTCCAGGTCGGCGTCGGCCAGCACAATGGCGGGCGCCTTGCCACCCAGCTCCAAGTTGAGCTTGGTGATATGCGGCGCAGCGGCGGCAGCAATGCGCTCTCCCGTGCCCACGCTGCCGGTAAAGCTGATCATGTCTACCCCGGCATGGGCCGACAGCGCGCCGCCGGTGCCGCCCTGGCCATAGACCACATTGAACACGCCAGCGGGCAGCTCGCACTGGGCCAGCAACTCGGTAAAGGCATGGCAGTTGATGGGGGTCTCTTCGCTGGGCTTGATGACGATGGTGTTGCCGGTCAGCAGCGCCGGCGCCATCTTGCGCGCGATCAGGAAGAAGGGGAAGTTCCAGGGCAGGATGCCGGCCACCACGCCCATCGGCTTGCGCAGCAGAAAGATCTGCTCGTTGGCCCGGTCGCTGCTGATGACTTCGCCCTCGATGCGGCGCGCCCATTCGGCCATGTAGTCCAGGTAGTCGGCCGTGAAGTTCACCTCCACCTCGGCCAGGCCCAGCACCTTGCCTTGCTCCTCGGTGATGGTGCGCGCAATGCGCGCCACGTTCTCGCGCAGGCGGGCGGCAATGCGGCGCAGGAACTGCGCGCGCTCGATCGCCGGGCGGCGTGCCCAGGCTTTTTGCGCGCCGCGTGCCGCTGCAATGGCGCGGTCCACATCGGCTTGGGCTGACAGCGGCGACTGCGCCAGCAGCGCGCCCGTGGCGGGGGTGCGCACCTCGTGCAGCTCGGCGCTGTCGCTGAACGCACCGGCAATGTAATTGCGCAAAACAGGGGTGGTTGGCATGGGGTCGTCCTCAGTAGGTGGTAGAGACAATGGCAGGCTGGGGGGGCGCGCGGTAGCGTGCCAGGTTGGCCACGGCGGCCTGGCGCATCAGGCTGATATCGATGGCGACGGCCACAAAGCGGCAGCCCCAGTCGGTGTAGCGGCGCGCATCTTCCTCGCGCGGCGCCAGAATGCCGCAGGCCTTGCCATGGGCCAGGGTGGTCTCGATGGTGCGGCGTATGCAGTCCTGCACCTCGGGCTGGCTGGCGTCCCCCGCATGGCCCATGCCGGTGGACAGGTCTGCCGGTCCGATAAAGACGGCATCGACACCGTCGACGGCCGCAATTTCGGCGGCATTCTCCACGCCCAGGCGCGACTCGATCTGCACGATGAGGCAGAGCTGCTCATGCGCAGTGCGGATGTAGTCAGGCACCGCATCCCAGCGCGTGGCGCGGGTGAGGCCCCCGCCCACACCCCGGATGCCATGCGGCGGGTAGCGCATCGCCTGCACCAGCGCGCGGGCCTGCTCGGCCGTCTCGACCATCGGCACCATCAGGGTCTGCACGCCAGCGTCCAGCAACTGCTTGATCAGCACCGCATCGCCATGCACCGCCCGCACCACCGGGTGCGTGGCATAGGGCGCCACCGCCTGCAGCTGCGCCAGCAGCGTCGGTACGGTGTTGGGCGCATGCTCGCCATCCACCAGCATCCAGTCGTAGCCGGTGGTGGCGATGATCTCGGCCGCATAGGGCGTGGCAAAACCGGCCCAGATACCGTAGAGCGGCTCGCTGCGGCGCAGCGCGGCCTTGAAAGGGTTCAATGGCAAATCCATAAACTGTCTCCTGGGTGGGCCGCCAGCGCGGGCCCAGCAATGGTTATCAATGGGTGTAGGGGCGGTGCAGTTCGCAAGCCGGGTTCAGCTCCACGCCAAAACCGGGCTTGTCCAGCGCCGACAGGCGCATGCGGCCTTGCACCGGCACCGGCTCGCCCAGCAGCTGCGGATGGAACATCGGCACGACCTCGTCGGCCTTGGGCGCCATCATCAAAAACTCGGCAAAGGGACTGTTGTGGCGCGTGGCCACAAAGTGGTAGCTGTAGACGCTGGAGCCATGCGGAATCACCAGCGCCTGGTGGGCATCGGCCAGCGCCGATATCTTCAAGAGCTCGGTGATGCCACCGCCCCAGCCGACATCGGGCTGGATGATGTCGCAGCAACCCATCTCCAGCAGCTGGCGAAAGCCCCAGCGCGTGGCCTCATGCTCGCCGGTGGTCACCAGCATGCCGGTGGGCACGTTCTTCTTGAGGGCCGCATAGCCCCAGTAGTCATCGGGCGGCAGTGCCTCTTCGATCCACTTGAGGCCATACTCCTTCGCGCCCTGGGCCAGGCGTGTGGCGTAGTTCAGGTCCAGGCTCATCCAGCAGTCCAGCATCAGCCAGAAATCGGGGCCCACCCGCTCGCGCATCGTGGCCAGCTCCTCCAGGTTGCGGCGCAGGCCTTCTTCGCCTTCGGCCGGGCCATGGTGCAGGGGCATCTTGCCGCCGATAAAGCCCATCTTCTGCGCCAGATCGGGGCGCGCGCCGGTGGCGTAGAACTGCAGCTCATCGCGCACCGCGCCGCCCAGCAGCTGGTGCACCGGCTCGCCGCGCACCTTGCCCAGCAGGTCCCAGAGCGCCAGGTCCACGCCGGAGATGGTGTTGATCACGATGCCCTTGCGGCCGTAGTACAGGGTGGACCAGTACATCTGGTCCCAGATGCGTTCGATGTCGGTGACCTTGGCGCCTTCCAGAAAGCGCGCCAGGTGCTTCTCGACGATATAGGCGGCCGGCTCACCGCCGGTGGTGACGGCAAAGCCGACATTGCCTGCGCTGTCCTCGATCTCGACCACCAGGGTGCCCAGCACATTGATGCCAAAGCTGCGGCGGCTCTGGCGGTACTCGGGGTACTTGGCCATGGGCGTGGCGATGTGGTCGTCGATCCAGTGGCCATCGGCCTGGTCGTGGTAGTCGGCACCGCCCCCTTTGAGGGTATAGGCGCGCACTTGCTTGATGGTGGGGATCTGGCTCATGGTGGTGTTGCTCCTTATGCAATTTAGGCAGCGGCCTGGGGCTGCAGCGCAGCGGGCGCCATGCGGGCCCGGATGCCCAGCACCAGCAGCGCTGCCAGTACCGTTGTGCCTGCCAGCAGGTACAGGCCTGCGGCGGGTGAGTGGAAATGGCCCTCGGCCCAGTTCTTGACGATGGGGGCGACAAATCCGCCGACCGCGCCCAGCGAATTGATCAGCGCAATGCCACCCGCAGCAGCGGCGCCCGCCAGCGTGTTGGCAGGAAAGGTCCAGAACACCGGCTGCACCGCGATAAAGCCGGCCGCCGCAAAGCACAGGGCTGCGACGCCCAGCAGCGGGCTGGAAAAGCTCACCGATGCGGCCATGCCGATGGCTGCGACGACCAGGGTCATGCTGGCCACGCTGCGGGGCTTTTGGCTGCGCTGGGCAAAGCCGGGCACCCACCAGGCCGCCAGCAGTGCGCAGAGCCAGGGGATGGCCGAGACCAGGCCGACTTGCAGACCCACCTTGGTGCCCAAGAGGCCCGCCACCTGGCTGGGCAGGTAGAACACCACGCCGTAGACGCTGGCCTGGATCAGCAGATAAACGAGGGCTAGGTACAGCACGCGCGGTTGGCACATGGCGGCGAGCAGGCTGTGCTGGTGGCCGCCCTTGGCGCGCTCTTCGCTGTCGATGATCTCCTGCACCTGGCGGCGCTCGTCGGCGCTCAGCCACTGGGCATCAGCCGGGCGGTTGGTGAGGTAGAAATACGACCAGATACCGACGGCCACAGCCATCAGGCCTTCGACCGCAAACAGCCACTGCCAGCCATGCCAGCCGCCCATGCCATCGAGCTCCAGCAGCAGGCCCGACAAGGGGCTGCCAAAGATAAAGGCCAGCGGCGCGCCGAAGTAGAAAAAGCCCATGGCCTGCGCCCGGTGCGCGGCGGGGAACCAGTAGGTGAGGTACAGGATGACGCCGGGGAAGAAGCCCGCCTCGGCCACGCCCAGCAGGAAGCGCAGCACATAGAAGGTGGTCTCGTTATGGGCAAACATCATCGCGGCCGACACAAGGCCCCAGGTGACCATGATGCGGCACATCCAGATGCGCGCGCCGATGCGGTGCATGATCAGATTGCTGGGCACTTCCAGGAGTGCATAACCGACAAAGAACACACCGGCGCCAAACGCAAAGGCGGCGTCACTGATGCCGGTATCGGCCTGGAAGGCCACCTTGGCAAAGCCCACATTGGCCCGGTCCAGAAAGGCCATGATGTACATCAGCAGCAAGAAGGGCAGCAGGCGCCAGGAGATCTTGGCGAGCAAGGGAGCGGGGAGTTTTTTCACGACAAATCCTTAAAGACAATGCGCGGCCTGCGCGCCTGCCAAATGGCGGGCGCTGCGGGAGCGAGAAAGGAGAAGGCGGCACTGGCAAGCCAGCGCCTATAGGGCGCGGCTTGCGCTAGCGCCGTCGTGAGGTCGGAAAAAAGTGTGCGCGATGGCGTTCATGTTTGTCTCCTAAAAGGTCATTCGTTCTTGTATGGAGCTGAATGTACGCGCATGATTGATGCCTAACAAATCAAATTTCAGTCATATCCGATACCTTTTATTTATGCCAGCAAAACCCGCTTTATCGGCCGCACCACCGCTGCAGCGCAGCCTGCTCAACCGCCTGCGCTACAAGCATCTGCACATGCTGGTGGCGCTGGGGTCGAGCCTGAATCTGCACCGCGCATCGATCAGCCTGGCGATGTCGCAACCGGCTGCCACGCGCATGCTGCGCGAGATCGAAGACATGTTTGGCTGCCAGCTGTTTGAGCGCCTGCCGCGCGGCATGCGCCCCACCGCGCTGGGCCTGCAGCTGGTGCGCTTTGCCGAGGCCTCGCTCAACAGCCTGGACCGCTGCGCCGAGGACCTGGCGGTGCGCCGCCAAGGCGGTTATGGCTACCTGGCGATCGGCACCATCATGGGCGCAGCGCCCGACCTGGTGATGACGGCCGTGGCCCAGATGAAAGCGCAGAGCCCGCAGCTGCGCTTGCGCATCATGGGCGACACCAGCGACCAGGTGCTGCGCCTGCTGGACCAGCGCCGCATTGACCTGGCCATTGCGCGCCGCCGCATTGCTGGCGACAGCGAGGCCTATGACTTTGAAGCGCTGGGCAATGAGCGCCTGCTGGTGGTGGTGCGCAGCGGCCATGTTCTGGCGCGGCGCCGCAAGCTGAGTTGGGAGGAATTGGTGCGCGACTGGCCCTGGATCTTGCAGCCGGCCAGCACGCCGGCGCGTATCGCGCTGGACCAGCTGCTGCAAAGCCTGGAGCTGCCGGTGCCGGCCGATATCACCGAGTGCAGCTCCGTCTACTCGATGCAGCAACTGGTGCAGTTGACGGACGCGGTGATGCTGCTGTCGGATTCGGCCTTGAAGGACTATCTGCGCATGGGCCTGGTCAAGACCTTGCCAGTGCAGATCGATGTGCCGATGGCCCCGTTTGGCATGCTCACACGCAAGGACCAGGAGGCCTCGCAGGAGCAGCAGAACTTTATGGATCTGCTGCGCGCGCAGGCCAGGCGCCTGGCGGCTTGAGCACTGGCCGCTGGCCTGTCAGCGGCCAGTCGTCGCCGTGTTTAGGCCAGATCCAGCGTTTGCAACAGCGCTGCGAATGCCGCGCGATCCTCCCCCTGCAAGGTGTGCAACGGCAGCGGCAGGCAGGGTGAGCGGGCCAGGCCCATCAGCTCGGCAGCGGTGGCGACCGAGCGCAGGCTGCCGCCCTTTTGCTGGAACCAGGACCACAGCGGCGCGAGGCGGTGGGACAGTTCCAGCGCCTGCGCCGTATCGCCGGCCAGCGCAGCGCGCGTGATCGCCAAGGTGGTCTGGGGCCAAAGGCCACCGATGACCGAGTACCAGGCATCGCAACCGGCTACCAGGCCCTTGGCCCCCAAGGCGTCGCCACTGACGCCGATGCTGACATGGGCGGGCACGACAGCGCGCAGGCGCTGCACACGCGCCTTGGCCTCGGCCGCATCGGCCGGCACACCGGGGATCTTGATCGAGGCGATATGGGGCAACTGCGCAATGCGGCCATGCAGCGCATCGCTGAACTCAAAGCGCGTGGTGCCGGGGTTGTCGTACACGACGATGGGCACCGACACCGCACGCGAGACGGCCTGGTAGAGGCCATAGACCTCGTCATCGGACAGTTTTTGGTAGGAGACCGGGGCCAGCAGCAGGCCGCTGGCGCCAGCCTTTTGGGCGTCATCGGCCAGGTCCAGCACATCGCGGCTGCGCAGCGCGCCAATGCCCACGACCACGGGCACGCCCTGGGCCTGCTCCACCGCCAGCGCCGCCACC
>NZ_KE148640.1:438-2224 GCF_000410635.1 Comamonas sp. B-9 | reverse complement strand
GACCGCTTTGGGCAGCAGCCGCTGGCGCGTGCGCTGGGCGCGGGGCCGGGCTGCATCGGCGCGCTGGCAGGCCAGGCGGTACTGCAGCAGGCTGACCTCGGCCGCCTGCACCACCGCAATAGGCAGGCGCTGCGCCTCAGGCATGGGGTGCAGGGCGCCGGTAGCGGGCAGGTTGCACTGGTCCATCAGCAGCGCTAGGCCCTGGCCCACATGCTCGGCCGTGTAGACATGGAACTGCCCGGCCTCCACCGCCTGCACCACCCGCTCGGCCAGCATCAGATGGCGCTGGTTGCGCGCGGGGATCAGCACGCCATGGCTGCCATCCAGGCCTTGCGCGGCGCAGAGGTCAAACCAGCCTTCGATCTTTTCATTGAGGCCGCCCACCGGCAGCACCTCGCCGTGCTGGTTGAGCGCGCCGGTGACGGCAATGCTCTGGCGCAGTGGCAGGCCCGACAGCGATGACAGCAGCGCATAGAGCTCGGCGCAGCTGGCCGAGTCGCCTTCGACACCGCTGTATTCCTGCTCGAACACCACCGAGGCATTGAGCGCCAGCGGCGCCAGGTGGCCAAACAAGGCGGTCAGATAGCCCTGCAAAATCAGCACGCCCTTGTCATGGATGGGGCCGGACATGGCGACCTCGCGCTCGATGTTCATCACCCCTTCCTGGCCGGCATGGGTACGCGCGCTGATGCGCACCGGCAGCCCAAAGCGGTGGTCGCCGGTGTCGATCTGCGACATGCCATTGATCTGGCCGACCTGGCTGCCGGCAAAGGAGATCAGGTGCTCGCCGTCGGTGATCGCGGCATGCAGGTCCTGCTCCATCGCGTTGTGGCGCAGGCGCTGGGCGGCCAGCGCGGCCTCCACATCGGCGGCCTGCACCAGACGGTCCTGGCCTGGTTGCTGGCCGGATTGGCGGGCGCGCTGGGCGCTTTCTAGCAGCAGGGCCTCCAACTGGTTCAAGCGGCCGCTTTGGCGCTGCTGGTCATCGGCCTCCCGGTGGGATTGCTCCAGCAGCCGGGCCACCGCGCCGGCGTCGCAGTGCGGCATCTGGTAGAGCTTGCAGCGCTGCGCCATCAGCGCCGCAGTGGCGCGGTAGGTGGCGAGCGAGGCCTGGAACTGCTCGGCAAAATCGACCTTGACGCGAAAGCGCCGGGCCATGTCCGGGTCGCTCTCCTGCAGCTGGTAATAGGCCTCTTCGGAGCCGACCAGCACCAGCTTGAAGTTCAGCGCCAAGAGCTCGGGCAGCATCGCGCCGCTGCTGCTGGGGCCTTGGGCGGCATGGGCATCCTCAATGCGCAGCTGGCGCGTGCGCAGCACCCGGCGCAGCGCCTGCCAGCTGTCTTCGTCGCCCAGCAGGTCGCGCAGGTGCAGCATCAAAAAGCCGCCATCGGCGCGCAGCACACTGCCCGCGCGGATGCAGGAGAAATCGCTGCGGCGCTCGTCGTCTTCCGGCGGGTCGATGGTGCCAAACAGGTTGCGCAGGCTGGGCTGGTCCTCCAGCACCACGGGGGCATGGGCCTCGCCATGGTGGTCCACGATCAGGTTGAGCTGGCTGAGCGCGCGCAGCGCCTTGCGCTTGGCCTCCAGCAGGGCGCGGGCATCGTCGCGTGCGTCCTGGCTTTCGCCTTCGCCCTCGATGCTGTCGGTCTGGTCAAGCAGCGCATCAGCATCCTGCGCAATGCTGCCCGGCACCCACAGCGCCATGTTCTTGAGCCACTCGGCCTGCATCTGCGACAGCCAGCGCTGCAAGGTGGCCCCATGCTCGGCACTGGGCGTCAGGCCTTCG
>NZ_KE148640.1:0-428 GCF_000410635.1 Comamonas sp. B-9 | reverse complement strand
CGAGCCCCGGGGCCGATGCGGCCTGCCACAGCGGCGTGGCCAAAGATTGGTAGAACAGATTGAGCGCCGCATCGCGCGCCATCTGCGCTTGCCGCACCAGGCCACGGAACTGCGCCAGCTGCACGCGCAGCTGGTATTCCAGATCTTCGGCAGGTGCCGTGGCACTGGGGGCGTCTGCGGCATCTTCGCCTTCTTGCTCTGCGCCTTCGCCGGGCGACAGCAGCAGGGCCGGGTCGGCGTCGGGGTCGGTGTCGGCTGGGGGCTGAGAGTCGCTTTGCAGCGCTGGCGGCAGCTGATCGGTGTCAGCGGCAGACGGCTGCTCCAGCCGCTCTGCGGCAGTCAACGCGACGGGTCCATCGGCAGCGGGTTGTCCGGCGTCCGGGCTTCCGGCGTCCGGGCCCCCGGCATCCGGGCCCCCGGCATCCGGG
>NZ_KE148639.1:11117-23542 GCF_000410635.1 Comamonas sp. B-9 | reverse complement strand
AGCCTGCGCGTGGCCACCGCCGTGCATGCGCTGGGCTGGGTGCCCGGGCGCGAGCTGGGCATCATCGGCGTGGACGAGACCGACTGGGCCGCGCTGGTGGGCCCGGGCCTGAGCACGGTGGCCCAGCCCACCGATGCGCTGGGCCAGGCAGCAGCCACCTGCCTCATCGAGCGCATCCAGGGCCTGCAAAGCCCCGCCCGCACAGTCGAGTTACCAGGCACCATCATTGTGCGCGGCTCGACAAAATCCCCAAACCATTGATTTACAACCACTAAAAACAGCGTTACGCACCAAACTAGGGCAAACCCTAGTAATCGTTCCGTAACCTTGCGCTAAACTGCGGCGCTACTGAAACCGGTTTCAAAAGCGCCGCATCGCCATGAACTACACGTTCCAATTCGACCAGGTCCTGGCAGCCTGGCCGCAGCTATTGCAGGGCACCTGGGTGACCATCCAGCTGTCTTTTCTCGCCATGGTCATCGGCCTGGCCGTCGCCATCGTCTGCGCCTGGGGCAAGACCTCGGGCCCGGCGCCGCTGCGCTTTGTCATCAATGCCTACATCGAGCTGATCCGCAACACGCCCTTTTTGGTGCAGTTGTTTTTCTTTTTCTTTGCGCTGCCGGCCATCGGCCTGCGCTGGTCGCCGCAAACCGCCGCGCTGGTGGCCATGGTGGTCAACCTGGGCGCCTATGCGACCGAGATCATCCGCGCCGGCATCGAGTCCATCCCCAAGGGCCAGATCGAAGCGGGCCTGGCACTGGACCTGAAGCGCTGGGAAATCTTCCGCTTTGTGATCCTCAAGCCCGCGCTCAAGACCATCTCCCCGGCGCTGACCAGCCAGTTCATCCTGCTGATGCTGAGCTCGGCCGTGGTGTCGGTGATCTCGGCCGACGACCTGACCTCGGTGGCCGCCAACATCCAGTCCGAGACCTTCCGCAGCTTTGAGGTCTACATCGTCGTGGCCGCCATCTACCTGCTGCTGTCGCTGGCCTTCAACCTGCTGTTCAAGCTCATCTACCAGATGGCCTTGAACTACCCAGACCGTCGCTGAACTCGGAGAACAAGAAATGCGTACTTTTGGTTGGCCCGAGTTGTGGTTCATCGTGGAAGCGGCCAAGTGGACCGTGGCCCTGTCCCTGATCGCCTTTATTGGCGGCGCCCTGGTGGGCCTGGTGATTGCGCTGTCGCGCACGTCAGAGAACGGCCTGGCGCGCGGCATTGCCACCGCCTTTACCCAGATTTTTCAGGGCACGCCGCTGCTGCTGCAGCTGTTCCTGGTGTTCTTTGGCGCGCCCATTCTGGGCTTTGAGATCAACCCCTGGGTGGCAGCCGCTGCTGCGCTGATTTTGAACAGCGGCGCGTTCCTGGGCGAGATCTGGCGTGGCTGTATCCAGGCGGTGCCACGCGGGCAGTGGGAAGCAGCCGATGCCCTGTCGCTGTCCTACTTCTGGCGCATGCGCGCCGTTGTGCTGCCCCAGGCGATGAAGATTGCCGTGGCCCCCACCGTGGGCTACCTGGTGCAGATCATCAAGGGCACGTCGCTGGCCGCCATCATCGGTTTTACCGAGATCACGCGCGCCGGACAGATCATCAACAACGCCACCTTCCAGCCGATGCTGGTGTTCGGTGTCGTCGGTGCCGTTTACTTCATCCTGTGCTGGCCGCTATCTTTGTGGGCCGGCCGCCTTGAGAAGCGCCAAGCCAGATGTACACCCCCCTGAGTCGCTTACGCGCCTTCC
Source organism: Comamonas sp. B-9 (assembly GCF_000410635.1). Taxonomy (NCBI): domain Bacteria; kingdom Pseudomonadati; phylum Pseudomonadota; class Betaproteobacteria; order Burkholderiales; family Comamonadaceae; genus Comamonas; species Comamonas sp. B-9. The sequence goes on along the minus strand of NZ_KE148639.1, from coordinate 21,803 downwards.
CCCCAGGGGGTCGACGCCCTCGCTGCGGGGCGGCCCTTGCTCGGCGTCCCGCCGATGGGCCCTGCTGCAACAACGCGGGTGCTTCTGACGATAGGCCTGTTTAATCCCTTTCCCTTCTTGCTGCGTTAATAAACCCTTAGGAGACATGAGCATGCAGATTTCCCGCCGCACTTTCACCTCCGCTGCTGCCGCCCTGGCTGCCAGCGCCCTGTTGCCCCTGACCGCATCGGCCCAGTCGCTGGCCGATCTGAAGAAAAAGGGCAAGATTACGATCGGCATGCTGGTGGACTTCCCGCCCTACGGCATCCTGAACGGCAGCAACCAGCCTGACGGCTACGATGCCGACGTGGCCAAGCTGCTGGCCAAGGAATGGGGCGTGACCGCCGAGATCGTGCCCGTGACGGGCCCCAACCGCATCCCCTTCCTGCTGACCAACAAGGTCGACATGCTGATCGCCTCGCTGGCCATCACGCCCGAGCGCGCCAAGCAGGTGCTGTTCTCCAAGCCTTACTCTGCTGCATCGATCGTGCTGTACGGCGCCACCAAGACGGCCATCAAGGGCCCGGAAAATCTCAAGGGCCTGCGCGTGGGCGTGGCACGTGCCTCCACCCAGGACGTGGCCGTCACCAAGGCTGCACCAGAAGGCACGCAAATCCGCCGCTTTGACGACGACGCATCGGCCATGCAAGCCCTGCTGTCGGGCCAGGTCGATGCCATCGGCTGCTCGGTGACCGTGGCGGCCCAGATCGCCAAGCGCGCCCCTGCTGGCCAGTTCGAAAACAAGTTCCAGCTGCTGCAGCAGAACATGGCCGTCGCCCTGCGCCCCGGCCAGGACGAAGTGGCAGAAGCCGTGAACGCCTTCATCGCCAAGAACACCGCCAATGGTGAGCTGAACAAGCTGTACCAAAAGTGGTTGGGCGCCGACCTGCCGAAACTGGACTAACCCTAGAACGGGCTACCCCCTGAGGCGCTGCGCGCCTTCCCCCTGGAAGGGGGACGACAGCACCGCTGCGGGGCGGCCCTTGCTGGCTGTCTCTTAGCTCGGGCATGCCAGTGTTGCAATCATCTTGAAAAACGACTGCTTTATGACGACCCCCTCGCAAGCACCCATCATTCGCCTCCAAGGCGTCGAGAAATGGTATGGCAACTTCCAGGTGCTGACCGATATCAACCTCGACGTGCGTGCCGGCGAGCGTATCGTCATCTGCGGGCCTTCGGGCTCGGGCAAGTCCACGATGATCCGCTGCATCAACCGGCTTGAAGCCATCCAGAAGGGCCAGATCACCGTGGATGGCACGGACCTGACGGGTGACAGCAAGGCGATCGACACCATCCGCAAGGAAGTGGGCATGGTGTTCCAGCAGTTCAACCTGTTTCCGCACCTGACGATTGTGGAGAACTGCATGCTGGCGCCGATGCGCTCGCGCGGCCTGAGCAAGGCCGAGGCGCAGGAGCGCGCGATGCACTACCTGACGCGGGTGCGCATTCCGGACCAGGCGGACAAGTACCCCAGCCAGCTGTCGGGCGGCCAGCAGCAGCGCGTAGCCATTGCCCGCGCGCTGTGCATGGCCCCCAAGATCATGCTGTTTGACGAGCCCACCTCGGCGCTTGACCCCGAGATGGTCAAGGAAGTGCTGGACACCATGATCGGCCTCGCCGAAGACGGCATGACCATGCTCTGCGTGACCCATGAAATGGGCTTTGCCCGCAGCGTGGCCGACCGCGTGATCTTCATGGCCGACGGCAAGATCATCGAGCAAGGCCCACCGGCCGCGTTCTTTGACAACCCCCAACACCCCAAGACCCAGCAGTTCCTGGGCCAGATCCTGAGTAATCACTAACACCCCCTGAGGCGCTTCGCGCCGTCCCTGAGCTGCGGGGCGGTGCGGCCGGCGAGGCCTTGCTCGGTGTGCGCCGATGGGCCGCGCCAGTTTTTGAGAACGTGCGAAGTTACTGCAGATTGTTTGCTCACTTATCAATAGCTGTCAACGCTTGGTATACGGGCGTAAGCGGCCAAAAAATACGAAAACCATGGCCTTGTCTTTGCAAAACGCGGGCTCGCCCGCGCTGATCTCCCTCACCTCGTTTGGCAATGCCGAAGTGCGCCGCCACGGCCAGCTCTACTTTGCCCAGCTCTCGCACCGCGCAGGTGCCCATGGCTATGAAGTGCGCGAAGAGCTGCTGCTGAACCCCGCCGAGGAACTGCCCGCGCTGGCCGCCTATGGCCGCGCGCACCAGCTGGACCTGGTCTACTCCTGCCCCCAGCCGCTGTTTGCGATGGACGGCAGCCTGAACACCGCCGCCGTGCAACACGCGATAGCAGCCAGCCATACCTTGGGCGCCACCTGGCTCAAGATGTCGATCGGCGGCTTTGCCAGCCAATCGGTCGCACATTCGGCCCAGGGCTTTGCGGCGCTCAAGAGCGCCATCGATGGCGCGGGCCTCACCTTGCTGATCGAGAACGACCAGACCACGGCCGCCGGCACCGTGCAAGCGCTGCAGCGCTTTTTTGCCGCTGCCGATGCCGCCGGCTTGAACTTGCCGATGACCTTTGACATGGGCAACTGGCACTACCTGGGCGAATGCGCGCTGCAAGCGGCGCAACTGTTTGGCAGCCGCGTGGCCTATGTGCATGCCAAGGGCGTGCAACGCCTGCCCGCCAAATGGGTGGCCGTGCCGCTGGTCGAATCGGCAGCGGCCTGGCGCGCCATTTTGCGCGCGCTGCCCAGTGATGCGCCCCGCGCCATCGAGTACCCGCTGATCGGCGACGACCTGGTCGCCGTCACCCAGCAGGAGCTGGCCGTGCTGCGCGATGCCACCGCCTTGCAAGTCCGATAAGCCGCTGCTACCCACCCGCACCAAACACCCAAGAGAGACACGGCCATGACCACCAAGACCTTTGATGTCGCCACCTTTGGCGAAGCGATGATGCTGCTGATTGCCGACCGCGCCGGCCCGCTGGAGAACGCCGAGTTCTTTACCAAACGCATTGCAGGCGCCGAGATCAATGTGGCCACCGGCATGGCACGCCTGGGCTTCAACACCCACTGGGCCAGCCGCCTGGGTGCCGATTCGATGGCGCGCTACCTCATCAACCAGATGAAGAGCGAAGGCGTGCACTGCGAGCATGTGGTGCTGGACCCGGCGCAAAAGACCGGCTTCCAGATCAAGGGCCGCAGCGATGATGGCAGCGACCCGCAGGTGGAATACCACCGCAAGGGCTCGGCAGCGAGCCTGATGACCCCGGCCGACATCGACGAGCCCTGGCTGGCCTCGGCCCGCCACCTGCATGCCACCGGTGTGTTTGCCGCGATCTCGCAGACCAGCCTGGCCACTGCCCAGCGCACACTGCAGATCGCCCGCGCTGCGGGCAGCACCATCTCGTTCGATCCCAACCTGCGCCCCACCCTGTGGCAGGACGAGGCCACGATGCGCCGCGAGATCAATGCGCTGGCTGCTGGTGCGGACTGGGTGTTCCCCGGCCTGGCCGAAGGCGAGCTGCTGACCGGCCACAAGACGCCCGAAGCGGTGGCCCGGTTCTACCGCGACCAGGGCGCAAGCCTGGTGGTCGTCAAGCTTGGCGAAGAAGGTGCTTACTACGATGACGCGCAGGCCGGTACCGGCTATGTGGCCGGCTGCCCGGTCGAGAAGGTGGTGGACACTGTGGGCGCTGGTGATGCCTTTGCCGTGGGCGTTATCAGCGGCCTGCTCGATGGCCGCGCGGTGCCCGATGCCGTCAAGCGCGGCTGCTGGATTGGCGCGCTGCAGGTGCAGGTGCTGGGCGACTCCGAAGGCCTACCGACCCGCGCAGCCTTGACCGCCGCCGGCTATTGATTTCAACGCATCCAGGAGCAGCCATGAGCAGCACCCGCCACCAGATTTTGGTTTTTCGTGAACTGCCCGAGGACCAACTGGCCCGCCTGCAAGCCGCGCATGACGTGACCGTGGCCAACCCGCGTGTGGCCGCGCAGCGCGATGCCTTTTTTGCAGCGCTGCCCCAGGCCCAGGCACTGATCGGGTCGAGCTACCCGATCACCGATGCGCTGCTGGACGAGGCACCGCAGTTGCGGGTGATCTCCAGCATCTCGGTGGGCGTGGACAACTACCCGCTGGCATCGCTGCGCGAGCGCGGCATTGCGCTGTGCCACACGCCCGGCGTGCTGACGGAGACGACGGCCGACACCATCTTTGCGCTGCTGATGGCCACCAGCCGCCGCATTCCGGAGCTGGCAATGTATGTGCGCTCGGGCCAATGGCAGCGCAATATTGGTGAGGAGCTGTTTGGCTGGGATGTGCATGGCAAGACCCTGGGCATTCTGGGCATGGGCCGCATCGGCATGGCGCTGGCCCGGCGCGCGGCGCTGGGCTTTGGCATGCGCGTGCTCTACAACAACCGCAGCGTCGTGCCCGAGAGCGAACTGGGCGCGCTGGCCGGCCATGTGCACTATGTTGCGCGCGATGCGCTGCTGCGCGAGGCAGACTTTGTCGTCTCCGTCGTGCCATCGACCCCCGAGACCAAGCACCTGCTGGGGGCCGAGGCCTTTGCGCTGATGAAGCCCAGCGCCATCGTCATCAACGGCTCGCGCGGCGCGATCGTCGATGAGGCCGCCTTGCTGCATGCGCTCGATACCGACCAGATCCGCGCCGCCGGCCTGGATGTGTTTGCCACCGAGCCGCTGCCAATCGAATCGCCCCTGCGCACCCATGCCAAGGTGGTGGCGCTGCCGCATATCGGATCGGCCACGCACGAGACTCGCCACGCGATGGCCGAGCTGGCGACCAGCAACCTGCTGCAGGTGCTGGCGGGTGAGAAACCAGCGGGTGGGTTTGATCTGAGCCAGGCCTGAGCCCCCAGCGGCGCCATGGGCTGCGCCGCGCGAGACGGGATGAGGGAGGGCGCACCCGCATAATGGCCGCCAGACCTTCCGATGCTGGCCGCCCGCGCGTGGCCAGCGGCCACCTCTTCCGTACGATTTCGTACCGTCTCTTGACTGCGGCATGCCCTCCACGCTCCAGGTTCTCTCCCTCGCCTCCCCATCTGCCGGCTCCCGCCGCATCCGCTTTGCCGGCACGCAGCTGGCGCCCTTTTGCCAGCACGACAACATCCACTGCCGCCTGGTGTTTCCGTCGGCGCAGGATGCGCAAGGCAGCAGCGCCAGCAGCACACGCGTCTACACCGTGCGCAGCTTCGATGCCGATGCGCAATGGCTGGAAATTGATTTTTTGCTGCATGCCGATGCCGGCCCGGGTGCCTGCTGGGCCCAGCAGGCGCAGGTCGGCGACCGGGTCGAGATCCTCAAGCCCGGCGGCCGCACAGCCCGCATGGCCGACTGGATGGTGCTGGCCGGTGACGACAGCGCACTGCCCGCGCTGGCCCGCATTGCAGAGCAGCTGCCCGCCAGCACACGCGGCCATGTGGTCTGCGAGATCGCCGACCCGCAGGATGTGATCGACATACGCCTGCCAGCCGGCATGCAGTGGCATTGGCTCTACCGCGCAGGCGCAGCCGCCGGCAGCGGCGAGCAGCTGCAGCAGGCCGTGCAAGCGCTGGATTGGAGCGACGCACAAGCCACCGAAGGCGCCAGCCGCTTTTTGTGGGTAGGCGCCGAATTTGCCACCGCGCAGGCGCTGCGCGCCTGGGCCGTAGACAGCCTGGGGCTGGGCAAGCAGGAGCAGCTGATCGTGGCCTACTGGCGCCGGGGCATGAGCGAGAACGAGCTGCGCGCGCCCAAGCCCGAGCTGGAAAAAGCCTAGGCCCTGTTTTTTAGATCTCCGCCGAGCGCGAAATATGCCGGCGCAGCAGCGCGGCGGCATAGTCGGCATCGCCTTCTTTGAGCGCCTTGAGAATGCCCAGGTGGTCGGTGCAGGCCTGGCGGATATGCTGCTCGCTCAGGTGGCTGAAATGCGCAAACTCCGAGATCTTGCGCAGCGAGTTCTGCCGGCGCACTGATTCGATCAGATAGCGGTTGCGCGACCAGGACACCAGGGTTTCATGAAAATTCGCATTGGCCTTGAACCACACATCCTGGCGCAGCTGCTCAACGGGCATCTGCAAGATATCTGACTGCTCGCGGAACAGCTGCTGCAGCTGTTCCGGGTCGGGCGCAAAGCCCGCCATCTTCAGCGCGCCGCATTCGACGATCAAGCGAAAGTCATAGCTCTCGTGCACGGCCTGGGGGTTGTCCAGGCTCTCGGTAAAACGCCAGCCATGGCCGGGCAGGCGCTCGGTCAGGCCCTCGGCGGCAAAGCGCATCAGCACGCGGCGCACGGCGCCCCGGGTCACGCCAAACAGTTCCACCAGCTGCGCCTCGGAGACTTCGCCGGCCAGCTGGCCGCTGGCGCGGTGGTTCATGATCTGGCTGTACAGCGCCTCGGCCTCAGAAGGGGGCACCAGCTGCTCCAGCGCATCGTCGCCATCGGGCACGCGCTCGACCCGGAACCCCCGGCCCGGGTGGTAGGCCACCAGGCCCTGGGCGGTCAGCAGCATCAGCGCCTGGCGCACCGGCGTGCGCGAGACCTTGAGCTCATCGGCCAGGTGCAGGTCGGAGATACGGTCGCCCACGCGCCAGCGGCCACCATGCATCAGCGCCGTCAGCTGGCGCGCGACGTCGATCTGCAAAGAACTCAGCGATTGCTTCAAACCGATTCTCCCCTGGGTAGTGCTGCTGCGGCCCGCGCCTGCGCAATCCGGTGGCAATGGCGGCGGCGCGCAGCATCTTGTTTTTGCCGGCCAGCCCCGAGCATACGCGCCAGGCTTCCCGTCTTGGCAGCATCCTTCATCGTAGTTTCCCTAAGTTTTGTTTGATTCTATAAAAAACAAATTGACAGTCAATGACCTGGAAATTAATGTATTAAAAGTTCACAAAACACAAAAGGAAAAAGATGTCGCCGTTTCCACTCGTCACGCTGTCTGGCGCCCCGCAAGCCCGTGGGCGCCAGTATGGCGCGGCGCTCAAAGACCGCATTGCCCGCAGCGCAGCCCTCTACGGCGGCGCGCTGGAGAAGTACGGCATCAGTGCCGCACACAAGGCCGCGCTGATCGCCGAGTACGCCCAGAAGATCGCCGCCTTTGACGAGAACTACCTCGAAGAAATGCGCGGCATTGCCGAGGGCTCGGGCGTCGCGCTGGACGACATCGTGATGATCAATGCCCGCACCGAGGTGGTGGCCCTGGCGCGCGCCCAGTCCACCAAGCCCGTCGATGACGAGCTGGACGACGGCTGCACCGGCGCCATGCTGCTGCCCGAGCGCAGCGCCTCGGGCAACCTGATCCATGGCCAGAACTGGGACTGGCGCGCCGAGTGCGCCGAGACTGGCGTGGTGCTTCGCGTGCGCCAGGACCATGGCCCCGACTACCTGACCTTTGTCGAAGCCGGCGGCCTGGCCCGCAGCGGGCTCAACGCCGCAGGCATCTCGATCACCGCCAACTACCTGGAATGCGAGCGCGACTATACGAAGCTGGGCATTCCGCTGGGCCTGATCCGCCGCAAGGTGCTGGAGCAGGAGCACTTTGCACTGGCCGCCAAGGCCGTGGCCACCACGCCCAAGTCCTGCTCCAACAACATCATGGTGGCATCGGCGGCGGGCTTTGGCATTGACTTTGAATGCGCGCCCGACGAGGCCTTCCCGCTCTACCCCGAGGACGGCATGATCGTGCACGCCAACCACTGGGTCAGCCCCGTGGCGCTGGCCAAGCTGCGCGACACCGGCATCCCCCATGTGCCCGAGAGCTTTTACCGCGACTGGCGGGTGCGCAAGATCCTGCAGGAGCAGGGCCGCCTGCTGACGCGCGAATCGCTGAAGAAGGCACTGTTTGACGACTTCCTCTCACCCTACGCGGTCTGCCGCCCACCGCGCCCCGCCGATGGCGGCAACCTGACTGCCACCGTTGCGATGATCGTCATGGAGCCGGCGCTGGGCATCATGGAGATTGCGCCGCTGCCCGCCATCAACCGCCAGTTCACCACCTACCGCTTGCATGGCGATGGCGCGGCTGAACCGTCTGCAGCCGCCGCTGTGGCGCTGGAGCACTGATCGCCATGTGGAAATTCGCTGCCACCCGAATCGGCATGGCGATTCCGACCTTGGTGATCGTGGCACTGGCCGTCTTCATTCTGGTGCGCCTGATCCCCGGTGACCCGGCAGCGCTGATGCTGGGTGACTCGGCCGATGCCGCATCGCTGGCGGCCCTGCGCGAGCAGCTGGGCCTCAATGCCAGCCTGCCCACGCAGTTCCTGGTCTGGTCCGGCCATGTGCTGCAGGGCGACCTGGGCCAGTCCATCTCCAACCGCCAACCCGTTGCCGCGCTGATCTGGCAGCGCTTTGCCGTCAGCGCCCAGATCGTGCTGCCTGCCGTGCTGCTGGCCACCCTGGTGGCCGTGCCGCTGGGCATGCTGGCGGCATGGCGCCAAGGCCGCCTCACCGACCTGGCCCTGGTCGCCACCGCCACCTTGCTGCTGTCGCTGCCCGCGTTCTGGATGGGGCTGCTGCTGTTGATGTTCTTTGCGCTCAAGCTGGGCTGGTTTCCGGTGGTCGGCTTTGTCGCCTTTGGCGAGAACCCGCAGCAGGCGCTGCTCTACCTGGTGCTGCCCATCACCACCTTGCTGCTCCATGAGATCGGCGTGATCCTGCGCATGACCCGCGCCTCCACCCTGGAAGTGCTGCACCTGGACTACATCACCCATGCCCGCGCCAAGGGCCTGAGCGAGATGACGGTGATGCTGCGCCATGCCTTCAAAAGTTCCTTCGGCCCGACCTGTACCCTGCTGGGCCTGATCCTGGGCAACCTACTCGCCGGGGTAGCGGTGATCGAGACCGTGTTCACCATTCCGGGCCTCGGCCGTCTGCTGGTCGATGCGATCTTTGCCCGCGACTACCCGCTGATCCAGGGCTGCCTGCTCTTCATCGCCAGCATCTATGTCCTGGTGAACCTCTTTGTGGACCTGCTCTACCCCATCTTTGACCCCAGGGTGGCCGCATCATGAACCGCCGCTCCCTCTCCTTCTGGCTGGGCGCTGGCCTGGTCTCCGTGGTGGTCGTCGTGGCCTTGCTGGCCACGTTCTGGACGCCGTATGACCCGCTCAAGCTCGACTTCAAGACCCGCCTGGCAGCGCCCGGCTGGCAGCACTGGATGGGCACCGACGAGCTGGGCCGCGATGTGCTCAGCCGCCTGATGCGCGGCACCGCTACCAGCATCCGCATCAGCCTGAGCACCGTGTTTCTGGCCACCTTCTTTGGTGTGCTGATCGGCGCGCTCAGCGGCTACCTGCGCGGCTGGCCCGACCGCATTCTGATGGCCATCAACGATGCGCTGCTGGCCTTCCCGGGCCTGTTGATGGCGCTGGGCCTGCTGGCGGTGTTTGGCGCCAGCACCACCGGCATCATCATCGCGCTGGCACTGGCCTATGCGTCATCGGTAGTGCGCGTGGTGCGCGGCACGGTGCTGGGCCTGCGCGAGCGTGATTTTGTGCGCGCCTCGCGCGTCATGGGCAACTCCGAGACCTACACCCTGCTGCGCCATGTGCTGCCCAACTGCATTGCACCGGTGATCGTCATGGCCACCTCGATGTGCGGCTGGATCATCCTGGCCGAGAGCTCGCTGAGCTTTCTGGGCCTGGGCGTGGCGCCCCCCGCACCCACCTGGGGCAACATGCTGGCGGGCAGCCGCTCCTATGTCAGCCAGGCGGCCTGGCTGGCAATCTTCCCAGGGCTGGCGATCTCGCTGGCACTGCTGGGCATCAACCTGCTCGGCGACGCCCTGCGCGACCGGCTCGACCCACGCATGCGGAGGCGCGTATGACCCCATCCCCTACCCTGCTGCAGATCCAGAATCTGAGCCTCTCGGCCGGCGCCGGCAAACTGGTGGTGCGCAATGCATCCTTGCAGCTGGCCGCTGGCGAGATTGTCGGCATCGTCGGCGAATCGGGCTCGGGCAAGACCATGCTCAGCCGCGCCGTGATGCGGCTCACGCCCCATGCCATCAGCCGCAGTGGCGGCGACATCCTGCTGGACGGCCAGTCGCTCTATGCAATGAACGAGCGCCAGCTGCGCGCTGTGCGTGGCCCGCGCGTGGCCATGGTGTTCCAGGAGCCGATGACCTCGCTCACGCCCACCCTGAGCATTGGCGAGCAGCTGCTCGAAGGCCTGCGCATGCACCTGCCCCAGGCGCGCGACGAGCACATGCCGCGCATCCATGCGATGCTCGAGCGCGTGGGCCTGCGCGATACCCAGCGCATCCTGAGCGCCTTCCCGCACGAGTTCTCGGGCGGCATGCGCCAGCGCATCATGATCGCCTCGGCCATGCTGCTGCGCCCGGCGCTGTTGATTGCCGACGAGCCCACCACGGCGCTGGATGCGGTGGTGCAGCGCGAGGTGATGGAGATGATGCTGGAGCTGACGCGCGAGAACGGCACCGCCGTGCTGCTGATCAGCCATGACCTGCCGATGGTGGCCCGCTACGCGGACTGCATGGTGGTGATGAAGCAGGGCGACATTGTGGAGACTGGCCCCACCGCCCAGGTGCTGGCGGCCCCCGCGCATGACTACACGCGCCAGCTGCTGCGCACCCTGCCCCAGCGCCGCGCACCGCGCCAGATCGACCGCACAGCGCCGCTGATGTCGGCCCGCGACCTGGTGCTGGAGTTTGGCGGCCGCCAGCGCTGGTTCCGCAAGGGGGCACCGGCGCGC
>NZ_KE148639.1:5202-10835 GCF_000410635.1 Comamonas sp. B-9 | reverse complement strand
CAGGGCCGAGGGCCTGAGCGCCAGCGACAAGCGCGAGCGCGTGCAGCAGGCGCTGGCCGATGTGGGGCTGGGCGGCGATTTTGCGACGCGCTACCCGCATGAGCTCTCGGGCGGGCAGCGCCAGCGCGTGGCCATTGCCCGCGTGCTGGTGCGGCGCCCGGCGCTGATGATCGCCGACGAGGCGGTCTCTGCGCTCGATGTGACGGTGCGCGCCCAGGTGCTGGACCTGCTGGCCGAGCTGCAGCAGCGCTATGGCTTCTCGTGCCTCTTCATCAGCCACGACCTGGGCGTGGTCGAGCAGATTGCCGACCGGGTCATCGTCGTGCAGGGCGGCCTGATTGCCGAGCAGGGCACGCGCGATGCCGTGTTTGACCAGCCGCAGAACCCCTATACGCGCCAGCTGCTCGATGCCATCCCCATGCTGCAGGCGACGCCCGATGGCGGCGTGCATCTGCGCTGGCGCCATGCCGAAGGCCGGGCCAACGCCTCTGCGGACGGCGCTGCCTGCCCTGCCTAAAAATTCAGCAACCTTTCAGGAGTCTTCTATGTCATCCCCTCCCGCCCGCCAGGGCCACGGCATCAAGCTCAGCTATTACGACTTTGGCGCCACCACCTTTTTTGCCAGCCAGTTCGACCAGCGCTTCAGCTACTGCCTCTACGTGCCCAAAAACTACAGCGAGAGCGAGGACAAGCGCTATGACCTGGCAGTGATCGTGCACGGCACGGGCCGCACCGCCAGCCAGTACCGCGACCGCTTTGCCGACTTTGCCGACCGCAATGACTGCATCGTGCTGGCGCCGCTTTTCCCCGCCGGCATTGGCGTGGCGGGCGACCTGGCCAACTACAAGCGCATTCTTTTCCATGGCATCCGCTATGACCAGGTGTTGCTGTCCATGGTCGACGAGGTGGCGGCCAAATACCGCCTGCGCAGCCAGCGCTTTCTGATGTATGGCTTCTCGGGCGGCGGCCAGTTCTGCCAGCGCTTTTTTCTGCTGCACCCCGAGCGCCTGCAGGCCGTCTCGATCGGCGCGCCGGGCGTGGTCACCCTGCTCAACACCGACTACGACTGGTGGGTGGGCGTGCGCGACATCGAGCAGCGCTTTGGCCGCAGCCTCAACCTGGCCGCGATGCGCGAGGTAGCCGTGCAGACCATCATCGGCACGGCCGACACCGCCACCTGGGAGATCACCATTCCGCGCGACAGCGCGCTGTGGATGGATGGTGCCCAGCTGCAGGGCGACAACCGCATCGAGCGCATCACCGCGCTGGCCGACAGCTTTGCCGCGCATGGCATCCGCGTGCAGCGCGACACCGTGCCCGGCATTGCGCACGAGCCCTTCAAGGTCATCGAGCCGGTCGAGGCCTTCTTGCAGCAGTGCCTGCGCACGCCGCAAGCTGCCTCGGTGTAAGAACCTGTTCCAAGCCCCCACGCCACCGTCCCCACCACCACAAGGAAGACCATGCCCACCAGCCGCTCTCTTTGGTCGCCCGCGCTGCTTGCCGCAGCCTGCGCGCTCAGTGCCCACAGCCAGGCCGCCGGCGCCCCCGATATGCTGCGCGTGGCGCTGCATGCCGATATCGCCAGCGTCAACCCCGGTGTCAACCGCGACGCCAACTCCGACATGGTGATGGCCCATGTGGTCGAGGGCCTGGTGGCCTATGGCGAGGACCTGAGCATCAAGCCCATGCTGGCCAGCAGCTGGAAGGCGAATGACGACAGCACCAGCTACGACTTCAAGCTGCGCCCGAATGTGCGTTTTCACAATGGCAAGACCTTGTCGGCCGCCGATGTGGTGTGGAACTTCAAGCGCTACCTCGATCCCAAGACCAACTTCCAGTGCATCAACCGCTACAACGGCAAGATCGGCCCGGCGCTGCAGGAGGTGAAGGCGGTCGATGCACAGACCGTGCGCTTTAGCTTCTCGGCGCCTGCGCCCAACTTCCTGATGACCCTGGCGACCATCCAGTGCACGCCCTGGATCATCCACCCTGATTCGGTAGCTGCCAACGGCAGCGTCAGCCAGGTGATCGGCACCGGCCCCTACAGCTTTGCCGAGAAGCAGACCGGCCGCTACACCGAGCTCAAGCGCTTTGCCGACTACAGTGCGCTGCCCGGCGCGCGCGATGGCTATGCCGGCAACAAGCAGGCCAGCATTGCCACCTTGCGCTTTGTGACCGTGCCCGATGCCAGCACCCGCTCCAACGGCGTGCTCTCGCGCGACCTCGATGTCATCGACGATGTGGACCCCGACACCATCAAGGTGCTCAAGGACAAGGGCGTGCAGGTGGAGGTGCAGCCCACGCCGAGCTGGGTGGTGCTGCAGCTGCAGACCGAGGCGCCCGCGCTCAAGGATGTGCGCATGCGCCAGGCGATTGCCAAGGCACTGAGCCTGCCCGATGTGGCCGAGGCCGCCGGCAAGGGCCTGTTCACGCCCAACCCCTCGGTGATATCGCCGCTCAGCCCCTACTACGACCAGCGCAGCAAGGCCTGGCCCGGCTATGACCCGGTGGGCGCCAGCGCGCTGGCCAAGCAGGCGGGCTACAAGGGCCAGCCCATCACGCTGCTGGTGGCCAATCGCCAGGAGCGCGTGCAGCTGGCCACCATCTTGCAGGCGCTGCTGGGCTCGGCCGGCATCAACATCGACATCAAGGTGCGTGACTGGGCCTCACAGCTGGATCTGTATGGCAAGGGCCAGTACGAGCTGGCCATCTTTGCCTACTCGGCGCGGCTCGATCCCTTGCTGATGTATGAATCGCTGATTGGCGACAAAAAGGCCGACCCGCCCCGCCAGTGGGACGATGCACAGGCTTCGGCCTTGCTCAAGCAGGTGGCGATGGAGCGCGACCCGGCCCGCCGCAAGGACCTGTTCAACCAGCTCCATGCGCTGATGGCCAAGGAGGTGCCGATCATCGGCCTGTACAACCTGCCCGTGGTCACCGCGATGGCGCCCAGCATCAAGGGCTACAAGGGCTGGCCTGCCGGCACGCACCGCTTCTGGGGTGTGACCCGCGCCGCGCCCTAAGTCAGCCTCTGCGCGCGTGGCCAGAACGCTCTGGTTCGGCCACGCGCGCACCTCTTTCCCCGCATTCCGCTCTCCGCGTTTCACACCCTGTATGTCTTTTTCTGCAACCGACTACCGCCTGGCCGATGCCACGGCACTGGCCCAGGCCATCCGCGCTGGTGCGCTCACCCCCCAGGCGGCGGTGGACCATGCCTTTGACGCCATCGAACGCTGCAACCCCCAGCTCAATGCCGTGATCCTGACGATGCGCGAGCAGGCAGAAGAACAGCTGCGCCAGCTGCCCGCTGATGCGCCGCTGCGCGGCGTGCCGGTGCTGCTCAAGGACGACTGCCCCAGCTATGCCGGCGCGGCGATGTCCTATGGCTCGCGCGCAGCGCTGGGCCATGTCTCGACCACCGACCACACCCTCGTGCGCTGCTACCAGCAGGCGGGCATGGTGATCGTCGGCAAGACCAATCTGCCCGAGTTCTCGGCCAATGTGGCGACCGCGCCCAGCCTGCATGGCCGCACCCTGAACCCCTGGAGTGCTGCGCACAATGTGGGCGGCTCCTCGGGGGGCTCGGCCGCAGCAGTGGCCGCCCGCATGGTGCCGCTGGCCTATGGCAATGACGGCGCGGGCTCGATCCGCATACCGGCGGCCTGCACGGGGCTGTTTGGCCTGCGCCCCTCGCGCGGCCGTGTGGCCTGCGGCCCCGTCTCCAGCGAGAACTGGGGCGGCCTCGTGAGTCACCATGTGCTCACGCGCAGTGTGCGCGATTCGGCGCTGATGCTGGACCTCACTGATGCGCTGGAGCCCGGCTCGCTCTATGCCGCACCGGCCAAGGCCGAAGCCTTTAGCCAGGCGCTGCTGCGCCCGCCCGGCCGGCTGCGCATTGGCGTGCTGCAGGATGCAAGCCCGGGCCAGGTGCTGGACAGCAGCATCCTGCAAGGCCTGCAGGACACGCGCCGCCTGCTGCAAGAGCTGGGCCATGTGACCGAAGAGGCGCACTGGAACTTCTCGCACAGCGATCTGGCCGCTGCTTTTAGCCGCATCATTGCCGCCTATACCGCGCTGGAGGTGGATGATCTGGTGCGCAGCACCGGCACGCCAGCGACGGCGGAGTTCTTTGAGCCGGTGAACCTGGGCCTGGCCGAGCAAGGGCGGCGCCTGGGTGCTGTCGACCTATTGGCCGCGCGCCATACCTGCAACAGCATCGCCCGGCGCCTGGGCGAGATGTTTGGCCGCTATGACCTGCTGGTCTGCCCGGTGATGCCCACCTTGCCCCAGGGCCTGCAGGCGCTCGATGTGCGCCAGCACGATGCGCAGCACTTTATGCAGGAGTTCATGGATGCGACCGTGTTCACCCGCCCGGCCAATGCGGCCGGCGTGCCCGCGATGAGCGTGCCGCTGTGGCAAAGCGCCAGCGGCCTGCCTGTTGGCATGCAGTTCATCGCCCCCTATGGCGCAGAAAGCCGGCTGCTGCAGCTGGCCGCGCAGCTGGAGCAGGCCCTGCCCTGGGACCAGCGCCTGCCCCCCGTCCACGCTTGATTCCAGACCCCTATGCTCTACACCAAACCCTATTACCAACCCCAGCAGCCCGCGCAGATCAAGGAGCTGGTCGACCGCGTGGTGCTGGGCACCTTGATTACCCCGCACAGCGAAGGCGTGGCGCTGTCCCACCCGGTGTTCCGGCTCGACACCACGCGTGGCGCGCTGGGTACCCTGGTTTCCCATGTGGCATCGGCCAGCGACCATGTGCGCTTTTTGCGCCAGGGGCTGCCGAGCATCGCCATCCTGATGGACCCGGGCGGCTATATCTCGCCGTCCTGGTACCCCAACTACCCGCAGCGCGACAGCGCGCCGACCTGGGGCTTTCAGGTGGTGCACCTGCATGGCACGCCGCGCATGCTCGAAGAAGATGAACTGGTAGCCCACCTGCAGGACCTGGTGGGCCATATGGAGCGTGGCCGCCGCTGCCCCTGGGACAGCAGCGAGCTGGGCCCCGGCGGCATGGAGCGGCGCCTGCCCGGCATTGTGGGTTATGAGATGCCGGTGGCGCGCTGTGAAGCCAAGTTCAAGCTGGGCCAGGACGAGCGCCCGGCCGATATGCGCGGCGCCGTCGAGCGCCTGCGCGAGCAGAACCAGCATGCGCTGGCCGATACCATAGAGCAGCACTGCCAACTCCAACAACCATGACCACCGCCCCCACCTACAGTTCCAGCGCCACACAGACCGACCCCATCGCCCAGGCCATTGCGCGCCACCACAGCGGCCTCAGCGCCGTGCCGGAGGCTGCTGCCTTCCATGCCTGGATGGCGCAGCAGCGCGGCAGCTGGAGTGGGCTGCTGCCCGGCCTGGCACAGGCGCGCATGGGCCACGTCGATTTCCGCAGCCCCGATTCGGCCGTGGCCGCCACCAGCGCCAGCATGGACCGCGAAGGCGCCACCCGCGCCTATGAGGCCCTGCAGCAAAGCCAGGGGTTTGAGATGGGTGTGGGCCACTGGATGGAGCAGCGCTGCGTCTACCAAAGCAGCAACTACGCATCGACCCGGCTGGAAGGCGCGATGCGCGACTGCCACCTGGGCCTGGACCTGTTTGCGCCGGCAGGCACCACGCTGCGGCTGGCGCCG
>NZ_KE148639.1:0-5192 GCF_000410635.1 Comamonas sp. B-9 | reverse complement strand
CGCTGCGCCTGCCGCTGGCCGCGGAGGTGGTGGTGGCTGAGGTGCGTGATATCCGGCTGGACTATGGCGGCATGCTGGTGCTGCGCCACCAGGGCCCTGCGCACCCTGAGTTTTTCAGCATCTGGGGGCATCTGAGCCATGCATCGGCCCGGCGCTGGCAGCCGGGCGATCAGATTGCCGCAGGTACCGAGTTTGCCCAGCTGGGCGACTTTGCCGAAAACGGCTGGTGGCTGCCCCATCTGCACCTGCAGCTGTGCCTGCTGCGCCTGCCCGACTTTAGCGATGCGCCCGGTGTCGGCGAGCAGGCCTTTGCGCCGGTCTGGCAAGACATCTTTCCCAACCCGGCGCCGCTGCTGCGGGCCGATGATGAGGCGCTGCGCAGTTGATTACTGAGCGGCTGGGTCGCAGCGCACCTGGTTCATATAGATCGAGCAGTTGTACTTATTGCCCTGAAAGCTCGCCTGGTAGCGCGTCGATTCGCGCTGGCGGTCAAAGCCAAAGACCTGCACATGGGCCTCCGTGCTGCTGAAGTAGTTGGCTGTTTTTTCGGCGATCATCTGGTCCGACAGCACGGCATTGCTGCCAATGGGCGCCACCACGTCACAGCCCTGCAAGGCCAGTACGGCGACACAGAGGGCGGGCCAGGCGGCCAGAGACGAGCGTTTGCGCGAGATGGAGGGGGTCATTGGTGCATCCTGTGGGTAGCGGCAATGCGCTACTGTCGCACATCCTGACCCAGCTGTCAGGGGGCGTATCAGCTGGCTTGCACGGCCACAGGCACGGTCGCCACAGCGGCAGCCGAGCGCGCATTCCAGCGCTGCCAGGCCTTTTCATGGAAGAAGAAGGCAAAGGCCTGCACCGTGGGTTCGAGCAAGCTCAACGTGAGCGAGGCAATCAGGTTGCCGGTGACGGCATAGGCCACCATTGCGGCCACCGTGATGTGGATCAGGTAGTAGCTGGCGGTCTTCTTCAGCGTTTGGCGGTTGTTCTGCAGGCTGCGGCGGATAGAGGACATGGCGGGTTCTTTCTTGCAATGAGGGCCACTAACACAACCCTTGATACGTCGTTGCCAAGCCTTGCCGTACTACTGTACTGGCTGCGGCTTGGCGCCTAGTCTCAACCGCCAACCTTTGGTTTGCTGGGTCGTGTTAGCGGCCCGAAATCAATGACAGTTCTGTAAATGGTATTTATTAGCAATGACAAAGGCCAATGAATCCTCACTAAAAAAACCATAGGCTTGGCTAATACCGCCAGTCACAGGCAGGCAGCCCGCGCGCCAAGGCCTGCGCTATGATGCGGTGCGGTTGCCGACCGGGCGCCAACAAAAACACCTTCATAACAAGCCAGACGACCTATGACGACGGACCAGCAACGCAGCTATACGGCACCCTGCCCGGGTTGCGGTGCGCCTGTGGAATTTGCCAGCGCCCAGTCCGCCTTCGCCGTCTGCCCGTATTGCCAAAGCGCCATCGTGCGCAATGGCGATATCCTGAAGCGCATCGGCAAGATGGCCGAGGTCTTCAACGACTACAGCCCGCTCAAGCTAAACCAGACCGGGCAGTTTGCCAAGGGCAGCCAGGGCAAGCCGGAGGGCTTTCGCCTGGTGGGCCGGCTGCAGTACAAGGGGGAGACCGGCAGCTGGAACGAATGGCTGGCCCTGGGCGACAGCGGTGAGACCGCCGTCATCAGCGAGGACAACGGCCAGTTTGTGCTGAGCCGCGCGAGCCAGGCCCCCGCCAAGAACCTGCCCCCCGCCGACCGCTGGCAGCCGGGCCAGCGCATTGCAATCAGCGGCGTGCAGTACAGCGTGACCAGCGTGGTACTGGCCCAGCTGATGGCGGCCGAAGGCGAGATGCCGCACCAGCCCGAGCTGGGCAAGCCCTTTACCGTGGTGGAGCTGCGCACCGAAGACGACAAGGTGCTGTCCATCGACTACAGCGAGCAGCCCCCCGCGGTCTACCTGGGCGCGCCGGTGCAATTGGGCGCGCTGAAAATCGCCGGGCTGCGGCCCACGTCGACCAAGAAGGACCAGGGCCGGCACTTCAACTGCCCGCGCTGCGCGGCGCGGGTCGATATCAAGCTGGACACCACCCAGAGCCTGACCTGCCCGAGCTGTGGCTCGCTCATCGATGTATCGCAAGGCATTGGCGGCGAGCTGCGCGCGGCGATGCAGAAAGACCCCGTCAAGCCCCTGGTGCCGCTGGGCAAGATAGCGACGCTGGCCGGCAGCAAATGGCAGCTGGTGGGCTTTCAGCACCGCATGGGGATCGAACCCGATGACGACGAATACTTTGGCTGGGACGAATACCTGCTCTACCACAGCCAGCAGGGCTTCCAGTTCCTGGTCAACAGCAGCGAAGGCTGGAGCCTGGTCAAGACCCTGACCGGCGCACCCGACTACCGCGCAGGCCGCAACACGGCGACCTGGAAGCAGCAGACCTACCAGCTGCAATCGCGCTACCGCGCCGAGACCACCTATGTGCTGGGCGAGTTCTACTGGCCGGTGGCCCGGGGCGACAAGACCGACAATGTGGACTTTGCCCGAGGCAAGGATGGCGCGCAGCTGCTGAACCTGGAGCAAAGCGCGCGCGAGCTGAGCTGGTCGCTGGGCCGCAAGATGACGCCCGAGTCGGTCGCCGCCGCCTTTGGCATGAGCGACCAGCTGGCGCTGTTCAAACCCGAGACCAGCAGCTTTTCGGTGCCCAAGCTGGGCTGCATGCCCATCATCATTGGGCTGTTCCTGCTGTTCTTTCTGCTGATCTGGTTGTGGCCCAAGGGCTGCGATACTGCGCTGGAGCGGCGCAAACTGGCCGCCGACCCGACCTATGTGAGCAAGTGCAGCAGCAGCACGGGCAGCGGCCGGTCATCGAGCGGTTCCTGGGGTGGCTACAGCTCCGGCGGCAGCCACAAATAAACAATGGCTGGCAACAGCACTGCGCAGAGCCCAACCCGGGCGCGCATTTGACGAAGGAGAGAGTTGTGATGGATTTGGAATGGTTCCGCCCTGCGGCGTTTTTTGGCTCCATCCTGTTCGCCATGGTGGGCGTGGTGGTCTTCTGGCTGTGCTTTCTGATCATCGACAAGATCACCCCCGTGGACATGTGGGCCGAGATTGTGGAAAAGCAGAACCTCGCGCTCGGCGTGGTGGTGGCGGCGATGAGCCTGGGCATCAGCATCATCGTGGCAGCAGCCATCGGCTAGCACTGCGCTTGTGCGGGCGCTGACGGCCATCGCTGTCAGCCGCCCTCTGCCTCGCTAGTGGCGCCTGTTTTGTACGCAGGCGCCCTGTCTTTTTTCTCTTTTTCAGCCAACAGTGCGGGCGCCTGCGCGCCCTGCACGGCTTCTGCAGCTCTCGCCCGTGTCGCCCTCCACCCCCGCCACCCCTTCTGCCAACGCATCCCCCAGCCCCAGTTCGGGCAGCCCCCTGGGCACCGACGACGCGCTGGAGTTTGGCCACGCCGCCCTGCCGGAAGGCGGCGTGCGGCGCGCCAGCCCGCTGGAAGTGGCGATGCTGTTCAGCGTCTTTGTGGTGGCGGCCTGTGGCCTGTTGTATGAGCTGGCCGCGGCGGCGCTCGCATCCTACCTGCTGGGCGATTCGGTGCTGCAGTTCAGCACCATCATCGGCACCTATCTGTTTGCGATGGGCATCGGCTCCTGGCTGTCGCGCTACCTGGTGCGCGAGCTGCCGGCGCATTTTCTGCGCATCGAGCTGATGGTGGCGCTGGTGGGCGGGGCCTTGCCTGCCGTGCTGTCCATCATCAACGCCTATGTGCCCAGCGCCTTCCACTGGATGCTGTATGGCACGGTGCTGGTGGTGGGCACGCTGGTGGGGCTGGAGATACCGCTGGTCATGCGCATCCTCAAGCGCAATGTGGTGCTGCGCGATCTGGTCTCCAAGGTGCTGACCTTTGACTACCTGGGCGCGCTGGCGGTGTCGCTGGCCTTTCCGCTGCTGCTGGTGCCGCACCTGGGCCTGATCCGCACCGGGCTGGTGTTTGGCCTGCTCAATGCGCTGGTGGCGGTATGGGCGCTGTTTCTCTTCAAGGAAGAGCTGCGCCGCTTTGGCAGCCATGTGCTGGCCTGCGGCTTGGTGATTGCCGCCTTGCTGGGCGGCCTGGTGGGTGCCGAGCGGCTCACATCGCTGACCGAGGACCACTTCTACCAGGAGCCGATTGTGCTGACCCGCACGACGCCCTACCAGCGCATTGTGGTGACCCAGGGCAAGCGCGGCGCGCGCCTGTACCTAAACGGCAACCTGCAGTTTGCCCAGAGCGATGAATACCGCTACCACGAGGCGCTGGTGCACCCGGTGATGAGCCGCTTTGGCGCGCCGCGCAAGGTGGCGGTGTTTGGCGGTGGCGACGGCATGGCCGTGCGCGAGGTGCTCAAGTACCCCTCGGTCGAATCGGTGACCCTGGTCGAGCTGGACCCGCAGATGACCGACCTGTTCCAGAACGTGCCCAGCATGCAGGCGCTCAACAGCAATGCCTTGAACGACCCCAAGGTACGCATCATCAATGCCGATGCTTTCCAGTGGCTGCAAAAGGCCGACGAGGTGTTCGATGTGATCATCGTGGACTTCCCCGATCCGACCAATTTTGCGGTGGGCAAGCTGTTCACCAACAGCTTTTACGCGATGCTGAGCCAGCACTTGGCGGCCAGCGGTTTTGCGGTGATCCAGACCACCTCGCCGCTGATTGCGCGCGAGAGTTTCTGGACCGTGGTGACCACCGTCGAATCGGTGGGCATGCAGGCCACGCCCTACCATGCCCATGTGCCCAGCTTTGGCGAATGGGGCTTTGTGATTGCCAGCCGCCGGCCCTGGAGCCTGCCGACCACCTTGCCCGAAGGCATGCGCTTTTTGAGCCTGCCCAGCCTGCCGCTGTTGTTTGACTTTCCGCCCGACATGGCGCGGGTGCCAACCGAGGTGAACCGCCTGTCCAACCAGGTGCTGGTACACACCTATGAGCGCGAATGGGGCAAGGTGGCACACTGACATGACGGCCTACCACCCCTGCCCACTGCGAACCGCCCAGCCATGCAGCGCCGCTCCGTCCTGAAGGGCGCCGCTGCGCTGGCTGGCAGCAGCGCGCTGGCCGGCTGCAAGCCCGCGCCACCCAGCACCAGCGCTGCCCATATCCAAGGCGGCTTTGTAGGCCAGGCCTGGGAGCGCGGCCATGCGATGCGCGACC
>NZ_KE148638.1:46300-47053 GCF_000410635.1 Comamonas sp. B-9 | reverse complement strand
CGGTCTCATGCGCCAGGGCCTCGGCCCGGCCGGTCTGGCTGGCATAGGCCACCAGCACCGGCGCGCCCTGCTGGCTGCCCGCTTGCAGCGCGAGCTGCTCCTGGCGCTCAGCCCGGCGCTGGCGCCACAAACGCCCTGCAATGCCGGCACACAGCAGCGCATACCCCGTCACCAAGCCTGCTGCGCCTGCCATCCGCGCAGGGCTTGCTATCCAATCGATCATCACTGCATGCTGCCTGCAAAACGCTGCTGCCAGGCCGGCGTCATGCGGCGCAGGCCTGGCAGCTGCCCGGCGTCGGGATGGGTGTGGAATACCGCCGCCAGCTGCTGCTGCAGCGCAAACTGCCATCCCGCCTCGGGGCCCAGCACCGTGAGCACGGTGGCCAGCGCATCGGCATGCATGCATTCGTCGTGGTAGACGGTGACGCTGCTCAGTGCATGGGCCACCGCTTGGCCGGTACGCGGATCCAAGCTGTGCGAAAAGCGCCGGCCCCCATGCATGAACACATGCCAGTGGTCGCCCGAGCTGGCCAGCGCGCCATCGCCCAGCGGAACCACCAGCGGTTCATCACCGGCAACGCCCGCCACGGCTACACGCCAAGGCTGGCCGCCGGGTTTCTGGCCCCAGGCCCTAATCTCTCCGCCAATCTCCAGCAGCGCATGCTGCCAGCCGGCAGCGCGCAAGCGCTCGGCCACCCAGTCGACGGCATAGCCCTTGGCGATGCCGCTCAGGTCCAGCTGCAGGCCACCGGG
>NZ_KE148638.1:0-46290 GCF_000410635.1 Comamonas sp. B-9 | reverse complement strand
ACCCCCCGCCGCGGCGCCTGCCACTGCAGGCGCTGGTGGCCGCAGACCTGCAGCGCGCGGTCAATAGCGGCCTGCGCAGGTGGCTGGCCGCTGTGCGGCGCGTGCGGGTCTGCACGCGGGCCAAAGCCCCAGAGCGACACCAGCGCGCCGACGGTCGGGTCATAGGCGCCATCGCAGGCGCGGGCCCAGTAGAGGGCCGCATCCAGCACCTGTGCCAACTCAGGAGGCAGCACATGCCAGGTATCTGCAGCGGCGCCATTGAAGCGCGAGAGGCAGGGGGCCGCCTCCCCGTTGCTCATCTGCGCGATGACGGCATCGAGCGTTTGCTGCACCAGCGCCTGGACCGGCGCCAGCGGGGCGTAGTCGGGGTTGGCCAGACGCAGCGACCAGGTGGTGCCCATCGTTGCGCCCTGCAGGCTGTGCAGGCTGCCATGCTGCGCATGCTGCATTGCCGGCGCCCTCCAGGCGGGGGATGCAAAGGAGCGGCCGGCTAAAGCCTGACCCGCCAGGGCAGACTGGCCTTCGCCCCGGGCCTGGGCCTGAGGGATCTGCCAGATGCCGGTGCCATAGTGGATGCGCGGTGCCGTGCTCATAGACGCTCCGCGATCAGGCCAGCGCTTGTCCGTGTTGCTGTCACCGGCGACCGCGCCTTAAGGCAGCACTTCCAGGGTGGCGACATAGGCCAGGCGGCGTTCCTTGGCGATGGGGGTCGAGGTCTTGTCGTCCTTGACGTCGGCATCCAGCCAGTACATGCCCGCGGTGGGGAACTTCACCTTGACCTGGCCCTGGGCATCGGTCTTGAGCTTGATCTCGTTGACGGCATCGCGGTAGCGCTTGCCATCGGGCACCAGCACCACTTCAACATCGGCCGCCGGCTTGCCATCGACATGGAAGGCGAAGGTGGCTTCCTCACCGGCGACCAGATCGTTGGGGTGGGTGACAGGCACCAGCTCCAGGCCCTTGCCGCTCAAACGCAGGGGGCTGGGCTTGCCCATGGTCACAAAGGTTTCGATGCGGCTGATGCTTTCTGCCACGCGCACTTCCTTGGCATCGGCGGGGATCTGCTTGGCGATCTCGTCGGCGCTGCCGCGCAGCCGCTTCATCTGGCCGGCTGCATCCTTGTAGGAGCCCATGACGCCGCTGTTGACGATGGCCAGCTGGTAGGTTCCCGCTTGCTCGGGCTTGAGGTCAAACACGCTGCGCAGCTCGCCCTTGTGGGCGTTCTTGGGCTCCACCGTGCTGCCATCGGGCGCCGTGATCACCAGCTTGTCCAGGCCCAGCGGGCGGTGGTTGAAGAAGAACATGTCATTGGACACGGCGGCATCGACCGTGACCCAGTCCGCCTTGGACAGCACGGTGCTCGAAGGCTTCATCCAGACGCTGTGGGCCTGGGCACCGAGGGCGGCACAGCTCAGCGCCAGCGCGGCGGCAATACGGGTGGCAGAAAACATGGGGACTCTCCTCAAAAATGTAGGTGTGTTGGATCAGGGCTTGAGTTCGAGCTTGATCTCGCCCAGCTCCGTCTTGCCCTGGGCCGACAGGCTGGTGGCCTGCTTGGCGGGCCATTCAAAAGGAATGCTCAGCAGCTCGCGGCCACCGACTTCGCGTGCGGCCTCGATCTGCAGCTTGTACTGGCCTGGCTCCAGCTTGGGCAGCGGGTTGCTGCCTTCGGAGAACGACAGCGCATGCTTGCCTGCCGGCTTGGTGGGCTGGGTCACGCCATCGATGGGCACGCTCAGCTCGCGGCCTGTGCGGCGCCACCACTGGCGCATGTCCTTGAGCCATTTGGCGCCTTCGGCATCGCGCTTTTTCACCTCATACCAGACCGACAGGTTGGCTGCCACTGTTCCATCGGCGCGCTCCAGCCAGATGGCCACATAGGGGCGGTGGTATTCGGCCACCTCCAGGCGTGGCAGCTCAACGCCGACATTCAGCCCACCGGCGACGGCCGGCAGCCCGGCCACCGCCGTCAAGGCCACGGTGAAACGCGAAACAGTGCTTGTCATTTGCTCTCCTCAGAATAAGTCGGTGTGGGTGTCGTCAGTGCACCAGCAGCAGCGCCAGCAGCGCCGGGACCAGCAACCCCAGGCCCACCATGGGCCAGGTCATGGGGCGGCGGCCTGCATGCATCTGCAAAATGAACAGACCGGTGATGCAGAACACCAGGCAGGCGCCCGCAAAAATGTCGATGAACCAGGTCCAGGCCAGGCCGGCATGGCGGCCCTTGTGCAAATCGTTGAAGTAGGAGATCCAGCCCCGGTCGGTGGATTCATGCTCGGCCTGCCCATCGCCCAACGCAACGCGCACCCAGGCATCGCCACCCGGCCGGGGCAAGGCCACATAGACCTCGTCTTCACTCCACTCCACCGCACGCTGGCGGGTGTCGGCGCCCAGCTCTGCGCGCAGCCAGCCTTGCACATCGGCGGGCAGCGCCTGGGCTGCGTCTGCGGCCTCTTTATGACTTGCAGCCGCCTGTTGCAGGCCCTGCAGCAGCGGCGCGGGCAAGGTCCCCTCGCGCAGCACCACGGCGGGCTTGGCCTCGATCTGGCCGGCATGGTTGAGCGTAAAGCCCGTCACCGCAAACAGCAGCATGCCCACCAGGCAGATGGCGGAGCTGACCCAGTGCCATTCATGCAAGGTCTTGAGCCAGTAGGCCCGCTGCGAGGAGGAAGACGCGTTGGCTTTCATGCGGAGAGGGGGCAGGCCCGGGCCCAGGAAAAGCTGGGATTTTAAGGAAAATAAACAGTAATGAATCTCATTTTCAAATACTTTACCGATGGGAAATGCACCAAGTCCGTTAAAGGGAGCCCTGCGCAAGTCTGACCAGCCACGCCATCCAGCGCGTGAATGCATGGCCTCGGACTCCAGCGATCGAACCTATTCCGGCGACGCGGCAACGCGGCTGTCTAAAGTCTTTGGCCTGTCTTTGGGAACCAGGCCAGACCGAGACCAAGCGGCGCAGGCGCGCGATATGCAAGGCCCCCTGGGCTGGGCAAGGAAGCCGCAAAATGGACGCCCGGGATTTTCTTTGGGGCGAGGATGGAGAAACCGAAGCCAGAAACTGAAAGCCAGACTTTCGGCAGCGGCCCCAACGCGGCGATGCTTTGCGCAGACGCTGCGGACTCAGAAATCAGAATGGATTCTGTTTGTTGCTAATGTGCAACATTGAATTTCTGAAAGTACGCGCTTACCGGCTGTGGAAGCGATGTAAAGATGTCACCTCGGTCTCATATCCTGACCGAGAATCACTATCAATCGCAATAAAATTCGCAATGCGGCATATTTTTTTTATGCACCGCATCTCGTCTTTTCATTCCCGCCCTCCCATGCCACAGAACCAAAACACAACAAATTCAAATGTAGGTGCTGGTCTTCACTGCGAACTCACGCAGGTTGTACTCGCTGCCGGCCTATGCCTGATGGGTGCCAACGCATTGGCACAGCAACAGCCAGCGCAAGAAGCCACCTTGCCAACGGTCAAGGTACAAGATACTGCCGACACGGTATTGAACCCCCAGACCGCCACCCAGGGCAAATTCACCGCGCCCCTGATTGACACCCCCAAGACGGTCAACGTCATTCCGCAAGAGGTGATTCAACAAACGGGCAGCACCACGCTGACGGATGCATTGCGCCTGAGCCCAGGCATCACGATGGGATCCGGAGAAGGAGGTAATCCTTCGGGTGACCGCCCCTTCATCCGTGGCAATGATTCGCAATCGTCCATCTATGTGGACGGCGTGCGCGACATCGCAGCGGGCTCGCGTGAGATGTTCAACATCGAGACCGTCGAAGTCGTCAAAGGTGCGGACTCCGCCTATGGTGGGCGTGGCGGCGCAGGCGGCTCGATCAATATGGCCACCAAGGCGCCAAGCAAAGAAAACTTCTTCAATGCCGACCTGAGCGCAGGCAATGCCAACTACAAGCGCGGCACCATCGACATCAACCGGGTGATCAATGAAACCACCGCGATCCGTTTGAATGCCATGGCACACGATGCGGATATTCCAGGTCGCGAAGGCCCGACGAACAAGCGCTGGGGCATTGCGCCGAGCATCACCTTTGGTCTTGGCACCCCTGACCAGCTCACCCTGTCCTACCAGCACCTGGATATTGACAATATTCCCGATGGCGGTGTTCCGTACTACTACAACAAGACCACGGTGCCAGCATCCACCCGAGACATCACGCTGCGCCCCGACAATGGCGGCAACAGCGAGAACTGGTACGGACTGACCGCGCGGGATAAATACAAGGAAAACGGAGACCGGTTCTCGGCGAACTACGAACACAAGTTCAGCGACACCAACAAGCTGCGCAACACGTTGCGCTGGAGCGGCTCCACCCAGGACTATGCCTGGACCCAGCCCGATGACAGCCAGGGCAATGTGGCCAACGGACAGGTCTGGCGCCGTCTGAACTCGCGCTACTCCAAGACCTACAGCCTGCAAAATGCCACCGAGCTAACGGGCAAAGCCGAAACGGGCAGCGTCAAGCACAGCTACGCATTCGGGTTGGAGCTGGCGACCGAACGGTCCAAGGTGGACAGCTACAGCATGGTGGATGCCAATGGCAACGCCATCGCCAACAGCAACCAGTGCATTGCAGGCGGTTCGCCCTATATGTGCACCAGCCTCTCGAGCCCCAATGGCAACGATCCCTGGACCGGATCGCTGGTTCGCGCCAACAGCTGGACCAACTACAAGAGCGACACCGTTTCGCTCTACGGATTCGACACCGTCACGCTGACGCCAGAGTGGATCGTCAATGGAGGCCTTCGCCTGGACCACTACAACACGAGCGTCACCAATGCCAAGAACATCGAATACGAGCGCAATGACAACCTGCTGAACTACCAGCTCGGACTGGTCTATAAGGTGGCTCCCAACGGCAGCCTGTATGCCAACGTCGGCTCCTCCTCCACCCCCGGCAACAGCGTGCTGGGACAAGGTCTGGAGAGCCAGACGATCGACCCAACCAGCGGCCGCACGCCGGTGACCAATGCTGATCTGCTCAAGCCCCAGAAGACCCGCTCTTATGAGATTGGCACCAAGTGGGACCTGCTGGACAAACGCCTGGGCGTCACCGCGGCCATCTTCCGCAATGAGACCTCCAATGCCCTGGTCATCGATCCCACCGGCGGCACCGCCTCGATGGTCGGCAAGAAAGCGGTCAACGGCTTGGAGCTGGGCCTGACAGGTCGCGTCACCAAGGACGTCGATGTTTTTGCTGGCTATACCTTCATGGACAGCAAGCAGTCCGAGATCGGCACGGTCACCTCCGGTGCGCTTGCCGGCCGCCCTGCGGCAGGGACGGGCATGGCCTTTCCCAACACGCCCAAACACAGCCTGAGTTTGTGGGTCAACTACCGTCCTGACGCTCAGCTCACGCTGGGCCTGGGCGCATTCGGCCAAAGCGAGGCAGTCGGCGGCTACGGCTACACCACCGATGGGCATCTGGTCACGCGTGCCATCCCTGGCTACATGCGATTTGACGCCATGGCGAGCTACAAATTCACCAAGAACCTGAGCCTGCAGGTGAATATCCAGAACCTGACCAACAAGCAGTACTACGCGTCCACGTACTCGACGCACTATGCAACGCCTGGCTACGGCCGCTCGGTGATTGCAACGCTGCAGGCACGCTTCTAACTGCCCATAGAGTCGGCTACGACCTGAGCCCCGCGCACATGCCAACGCGGGGCTTTTTCGTTAGCATCGCACTGTGTGATAAGGCGCCCAGCCAGGCGCTATCATCCCTTGAATGTTGACACCCTAGGTTCGGTCACCAGATAGCGGCACCGCCGCTGGAAGTATTACGCTGATGCTGTTACGTATTCCCGCCCTGCTAACACCGAAGGATGTCGAGCAATGCCGCGCGACCTTGGCGCAAATCGACTGGCAAGATGGCAAGGCTACCGCTGGCCATCTGGCCATGAAGGTAAAGGACAACCAGCAATTGCCACTGGACAGCCAGGCGGGCATGCAGATGGGCAACCTGATTCTTGACCGGCTTGGCCACAATCCCCTGTTTCTGGCTGCCGCACTCCCCGCCAAGGTATTGCCGCCAAGATTCAACCGTTATGCGGCAGGTGGCACCTACGGCAACCACATTGATAACGCGCTGTTCAACATGCCGGGCTCCGCCATCCGCGTGCGCTCCGATGTGTCCACCACGGTGTTTTTCTCGGACCCTGATGAATACGACGGAGGCGAGCTCGTTATCGAAGATCTGTATGGCGAACAAACCGTCAAATTGGCCGCAGGGGATGCCATTGTCTATCCCGGCGACAGTATGCACCGCGTCAACCCGGTGATGCGGGGTGTTCGGCTCGCCAGTTTTTTTTGGACACAAAGCCTGGTTCGTAGCGATGCGCAGCGACGGCTGTTGTTCGATCTCGACCAATCTATTCAAATGCTGGAGCGCGATCACCCAAGCCATCCGCGCATTGCTGCGCTTTCTGGCACCTATCACAACCTGCTGCGCATGTGGTCCGAGGTATGAACGGCTCCAACGACATCGCTGCGGCCCCCGCTTTGGCCAATGCCATGGGCCAACCCATCAAAGCCCCGCTCCAGCAGATTCCGCCCGATATCAGCTCAGTCTCCGACTATGCGCGCCACGCGATAGCGCATATCGAAGCGAAATCATGGGCCCACATCGAAAGCGGCGCAGACCAGGGGCTGACGATGGCAGAAAATCGTGCAGCATTTGACCGCATCCTGCTCAGGCCTGAATCGCTGTGTGATCTGGCTGGCGCCAGCACAAGGCAGACGATCCTGGGCCAAGCACTGAGGTGGCCTGTGATGCTGGCGCCAGTCGCCTACCAGCGCCTGGCCCATCCCGAAGGTGAACTCGCCACTGCACGAGCCGCGATGGCCATGCAAACGGGTCTTGTCGTCAGCACCCTCTCCAGCTACACACTCGAGGAGACCATCGCTGCTGCGCAAGCGGCAACCCAGGAATTGGGACGCAGTGCGCCCATGTGGTTTCAACTCTACCAGCAGCCTGAGCGCCGCCACAGCCTCGATCTTCTGCGCCGCGCCGAAGAAGCAGGTTACCAAGCCATTGTCTGGACGGTGGATGCAGGCCTCAAACGTTCGGGCTTCCCGCTGCCCCCGGGTGTGGAGCCCGCCAACTTGCGGGGACTGCCTCCCCCAATAGTGCATGTCAGTGATCTGATGAGCGACAGCGTGCTGTTCGGCTCTGCGCTTGCCGACAGTGCACCTTGCTGGGACGATTTACGGTGGCTACGCCAACAGACACACCTCCCCCTGATCATCAAAGGGGTGCTTTCCGCTAACTCTGCGCGAAAGATGCTGGAGCTGGGCGCCGATGCGCTCATCGTCTCCAACCACGGTGGCCGTGTGCTCGACAGCACCATCTCGGCGCTTGATGCACTCGCTGAGATCCGCAGCGCTGTCGGCCCGCACATCCCGCTCATGCTGGACGGCGGTGTTCGCTATGGGACCGATGTCTTCAAGGCACTGGCACTTGGCGCCAGCGTTGTCTTCTTAGGACGACCACAGCTCTACAGCCTCGCGGTAGCAGGAATGCTGGGCACGGCGCACATGCTGCATGTGTTAAGAGCAGAGCTGGAATTGGTGATGGCACAGATGGGTTGCGCAGGCCTGCAGGACATCCACGAAGCACTGCTGTGTGAAGCACGCCACCCTGACAGGAAGTGAAACTGGTTGGGCATTCCCAGCACTTGAGCGTCTGGCTGGCGGCCGCCGGGCCATCGCACGGGGTACACAAGCCGAACAACGCCCCTGGCAATGCCATGCGAGAATCCCCCGCTGATTGACCCAAGCACCTGTTCAGAGCCATTGCATGCCCGCCCCAACGCCCACCTTCACGCAGCGCAGCGCTGCGGCCCAGGCGTTCTGGCGCGACCCGGCCCTGCCCTTTGTGGAAAGCCGCCGCGCCAGCCAGAGCCGGGCCTGCTACAAGCCGCACCACCACCCGAGCTTTTCCATCGGCGCGGTCGATGGCGGCCACAGCGTCTTCACCGGCGCGGAGGCCGGCCCCGTCCGGCTGTCGCCAGGCGCCCTGGTCTTTGTGCCGGCCGAGCGTGTGCATGCCTGCAACCCTGCGCCCGATGCCGCCTGGAGCTACCAGATGCTGCACCTCGATGCCGCCTGGCTGCAGGCGCTGCGTGAGGAATACGCCGACCCGGCCAGCATGGCCAATGAGCCAGTGCGCATCGTCAATGACCCGGCCCGCTACCAGCGCTTCTGCCAGCTCAATGCCCAGTTGTTCTCCCAGGCCGACGTGGCCGACAAGGAAGCCAGCCTGGTCGAGTTCATCGGCGACCTCGACAGCCAGCAAGGCCTGCACATCCACGCCCTAGCGGTACCAACGCAATTGGCGCGGCAGATCCGCCCGGCGCTGGACTGCCTGCGCGCCAGCCCGTGCGCCAGCATCCCGCTGGACCAGCTGGCCGATCTGGCAGGCATGGGCCGCTACCAGACCATCCGCGCCTTTCGCAAGGCAACGGGCATGGCGCCCCATGCCTGGCAGCTCAACCAGCGCATCAATCTGGCCAAGCAGCAGCTGCGCGGGCCCGATGGCATAGCCGCCGTGGCGCTGCAGCTGGGCTTTGCCGACCAGGCGCATTTTCAGCGGGTGTTCAAGGCGCATACCGGCGTCACGCCGGGCTGCTTTCGCAAGACCCATTAGTCGTAGCCCATAGCAAGCGCTGCAATTTCGTTCAATACAAGGCATGCGGCAGCCGCCACCATGCAAGGCCATTCCCCGCCTGGTCCTTTTGCATGCAAGAGTTTTTGCTGATCGCCGCCGTCCATTTTCTGGCGCTGCTCTCCCCCGGTCCTGATTTTTTTCTGATCGCCCGCACCTCGCTGGCCAGCGGTTGGCGCAGTGCTGGCGCCGCCTGCCTTGGTATCGCGCTGGCCAATGGCGTGTTTATCGTCATGGCCTTTGCCAGTGTCGCCGCGCTCCAGCCGGGCAGCCAGTTGTTCACCCTGCTGCAGCTGGCCGGCTGCGGCTATCTGCTCTACCTGGGCCTGCTGTTTATCCGCCATGCAGGTAAAAGTGCGCTGGGCGTTGCGGCCAGCCCAGGCCAGGAGGCCCCTGCCCGCACCAGCTGGCGCCGCGCCGCCTGCATGGGTTTTCTCTCGGGCATCCTCAACCCCAAGAACGCGCTGTTCTACGCCAGCCTGGCTGCCATGCTGACGGGCCCGCATGCCAGTGTGGGCTGGAAGCTGGTGTACGGCAGCTGGATGTTCAGCATCGTGCTGCTCTGGGATCTGCTGATTGCCGCACTGATCGGCAACCCGGCGGTGCTGCGGCGCTTTGCGCGAGCACTGCCCTGGCTGGAGCGTATCTCGGGTGGCGTGCTGATCCTGCTGGCTTTGGGGGTGATCGCGGCGCTGGGGCTGGGTTGATGGCCTGAATTGCGGGAGGCTATGTCTGAGCGGGATCTCCAATCCCGCAGCGCCCTTGAGACCTTCAAATCAAAGAACAACAGGACCAACCATGCGCCGCATGGCACAAACACGAAAAAGCCTCAGAGTATTTCTACTCTGAGGCTTGACGTTTGGTGCGGCTGGCAGGAATCGAACCCACGACCCCTTGGTTCGTAGCCAAGTACTCTATCCAGCTGAGCTACAGCCGCTAATTATCGATGCCATGGCGGAGAGGGAGGGATTCGAACCCTCGGTACGTTTGCACGTACGCCTGATTTCGAGTCAGGTACATTCGACCACTCTGCCACCTCTCCGCAGCGCCGAAGCTGAAATTATAGCAGGCAATTTGCGGGTCTCGGGAAGAAACGCAGATTTCTTGGAAATTGATGGCTTGGAGGGTGGTCAACACGGGCAGGAAGGGTTGGCCCCTCACCCAAACTGAGGCCAAACTTAAGGCTTGGCGGAAAGCGCGTCTGGCTGACGCCGCGCCGTCAACGGCAGCCGCAGCATGGCGTTGTGCAGGCATGCGGTGGGTTTTGGGGCAAGCGATAAGCGCTGGGCCACTACCAACCACCGCCGGCTTTCAGGAGAGCACCATGTCCCCAGCAGTTGACCGCCTTGAACCTCTTCATACCCGCGCGTTGCCACCGCCTTTGCTCGCAGGCGGCGTCCGCGTAGGCGGCCTCCGGATCGGGCTGGTAGCACTGGCTGCAGCACTGACCTTGGCCGGGTGCAATGACGATGGCCATACCAACAAGGTGGCCAGCGCCCCTGCCGAGAACGCCGCTGCCAATCAGGCGCCCGCCGCCGCGCCGTCCGCTGTGGTGCAAGCCGCCTACACGCCGCCATCTGCCGACATCCTCTACCAGATGGTGGCGCCCATCGCGCTGTACCCGGACAAGCTGGTCGCGCAAATCCTGGCGGGCTCCACCTACCCCGACCAGGTCAGCGCTGCCGAAACCTGGCTTGCACAGAATCCAGGCCTCAAGGCCAGTGCGCTCAGCACTGTGGCCAATGCCCAGCCCTGGGATCCCTCCATCAAGTCGCTCACGCTGTTTCCCAACGTGCTGAGGCAAATGGCATCGAACCTGCCATGGACGACCGCACTCGGCAAGGCCTATTACAACGATCCCGTCGACGTGATGAATGCCATCCAGGTGATGCGTGGCCGCGCCTACAAGGCAGGCTCGCTCAAGGATTCCAGCCACCTGAAGGTCAAGCTGGTGACCGACGCCGCGCCCCCAAAAAGCTATACCCCCAGCGATGCAGCACCTGAAGTGCTGGTGACTGCGCCGGTCATCGAGCCGCCACGGCAATTCATCGAAATCGCCCCTACTGAGCCCGCCACGGTCTACGTCCCGCAGTACGACCCCGGCGTGGTCTATGGCGCATCGCTTCCTGTCTACAGTGGCTACAGCTATGCCGTCCCTCCACCACCCCCAGCTCCCGTCGTGGTAGGTGGCTTCGCTGCGCCGGCAGTCAGCGGGCTGATTGGCTTTGGCGTCGGCGTTGCAGTGACCGAGGTCATCAGCCACCCCTGGGGCTGGAATGCATGGCACGTCCATTGGGGCGAGCCTGGTCAGCCTGGCAACTGGGTCCGGGGTAACCGTCCACCCCCACCGTTGGCGCGTCCCGCCGTTGTTTACAACAACCAAACCTACATATCCAACTCCCACACCGTCGTGGAAAACATCCATAACACCACAAATGTGCATGTGGTCAACAATGCGCCCGTGGCCGAGCCCGCCCGACCTGCGATGACCACCGGCGTGCTCCCCGGCGGCCACGGGCCTGCCCTGGCTGCGGGCGCAGCCACGGCGGCGGCGGCAGCAGGCGCCTATGCATTCAGCCAGCGCCAGGCGGGTGACCCGCCCAAGTTGCCGACCAGCCCGGGCATGCAGCCCATGGTGCGTCCCGGCGCCGTAGCAGCCATGCAGCCGCTTGCAGACCCCCATGCCCAGACCGCCCAAGCGCCAGCCCATCAACGGCCCGGCGGGCTGACCATGGCACAACCGATGGCCCAGCCACCAGCACACGGCCAACCCCTGGAAGCACAGCACGCACAGCAAGCGCA
Organism: Comamonas sp. B-9; assembly: GCF_000410635.1. Classification (NCBI taxonomy): domain Bacteria; kingdom Pseudomonadati; phylum Pseudomonadota; class Betaproteobacteria; order Burkholderiales; family Comamonadaceae; genus Comamonas; species Comamonas sp. B-9. The sequence continues at coordinate 34,788 of NZ_KE148638.1, read as the reverse complement.
AGCGCACCAGCAGCAAATGGACCAGCAGCGCGCGCAGCAAGACCAGATGCACCAACAGCAAATGGCGCAACAACGTTCTGAACAGGAGCAAGCGCGACAGCAGCAGATGGCACAGCAGCGCGCACAGCAAGACCAGATGCACCAACAGCAGATGGCGCAACAACGTTCTGAACAGGAGCAAGCGCGACAGCAGCAGATGGCACAGCAGCGCGCACAGCAAGACCAGATGCACCAACAGCAGATGGCGCAACAACGTTCTGAACAGGAGCAAGCGCGACAGCAGCAGATGGCACAGCAGCGCGCACAGCAAGACCAGATGCACCAACAGCAGATGGCGCAACAACGTTCTGAACAGGAGCAAGCGCGACAGCAGCAGATGGCACAGCAGCGCGCACAGCAAGACCAGATGCACCAACAGCAGATGGCGCAACAACGTTCTGAACAGGAGCAAGCGCGACAGCAGCAGATGGCACAGCAGCGCGCACAGCAAGACCAGATGCACCAACAGCAGATGGCGCAACAACGTTCTGAACAGGAGCAAGCGCGACAGCAGCAGATGGCACAGCAGCGCGCACAGCAAGACCAGATGCACCAACAGCAGATGGCGCAACAACGTTCTGAACAGGAGCAAGCGCGCCAGCAGCAGCAGATGGCACAGCAGCGCGCCCAGCAAGACCAGATGCACCAACAGCAGATGGCGCAGCAGCGGGCCCAACAGGAGCAAGCGCGCCAGCAGCAGATGGCACAGCAACGGGCCCAGCAAGAACAGATGCAGCAACAAATGCGGGCACAACAGCATGCGCAAGCAGAGCAAATGCGCCAGCAGCAGATGCACCAGCAGGCGCAGTCAGGCGCCCACCCGCAAGCGCGTGAAGGCCAACGCGGCGAACGCCGCGACCGTGAGTAAGTCCGCTTGACTTTGTCTGGCGCGCCAGGGATGCGGGCACTGCGCGGGATGGCATGGGCATGCTGATTCCGCCCCATGGGAAGGTAGCTGTCCGCATCCTCAGACGGCTAAGCGATCACAGTTGGGGCCATAGGAACCTCTTGTCTGCCGGTGGTTACGCGGAAGCTTAATCGTGGCCATCGCTGCAGCAGGCTGGTCAGCGCGGGCATGGGTATGCCGCAGCCCGAGATGGGCGCAAGCGGTGACCGCGCGGGCAGTGACCACCACACTTGTCCCAGCCGTGACCGCCGCAGCGGAGCTCCTTTCTTATGCTTGCAACCGTCACATGACAATCCCGTGACGCTTTCAAGAGACTCCCCCACCCAATGATTACTATGAAAAAAACCTTGTTGGCCATGGCCGCTGCTGCGGCCCTTTCCCTGTCCGTATCGGGCTGCTCCGACAGCAGCGCCTCCTCGCTGCGCTACAACGCCGTGCTCGACCAGGCGTCGCAGGCCGAGAAAGCGGCAGTGCTGCAGACGCTGCAGGAACTGGTCAACATCGAGACGGGAACCAATGACGCCATCGGCATTCCGCAGATGGGCAATTACCTGGAAGCGCGCCTGCAGGCGCTGGGGGCCAATGTGGTGCGCCACAAGGCAGAAGCGGGCGTCGTGGGCGACAACATTGTCGGCACCTTCCAAGGCAGCGGCACCAAGAGCCTGCTGCTGATGGCACACATGGACACCGTCTACACACGAGGCATTCTGGCCACGGCACCCTTCAAGGTGGAGGGCGACAAGGCCTACGGCGCGGGCATTGCCGATGCCAAGGGCGGCATCGCCGTGATTCTGCACAGCCTGGGCTTGCTCAAGGCGCAGAACTTCAGCAAGTTCAAGACCATCACGGTGATGTTCAACACCGATGAGGAAAAGGGCTCCTTCGGCTCGCGCGATCTGATCCAGCAGCTGGCAGCCTCGCATGACTATGTGCTCTCCTACGAGCCTTCGGGCCTGGAAGAAGGCTTTGGCACCGCCACTTCGGGCATTGCCTATGTGCAGGCCGTGGTGCATGGCAAGGCATCGCATGCCGGCGTGGCGCCAGAGGCGGGTATCAACGCGCTGACCGAAGCCTCGGCCCTGGTGCTGCGCACGCAGGACATCCAGGACAAGGCCAAGGAACGCGGCTTCAACTGGACCACGATGACCGCTGGCGGCAGCGCCACCAACATCATCCCGGACAAGGCCGTGGTCAATGCCGATGTGCGCTATGGCAAGAATGAAGATCTGGATCTGATGAAGGGCATGCTGGACAAGGCCGCATCGCTGCCGCATGTGCATGGGGCCACCATCGACATCAACCTGACCCGGGGCCGCCCCGCCTTCAACGCCACCGACGATGGCGTCAAGCTGATCCAGAAGGCCATCACCATCTATGCCGATGTGGGTGGCAAATCCGAGATGTACACCACGCGCGGCGGTGGTGGATCGGATGCCGCCTACGCCGCGCTGTCGGGCAAGCCGGTGATTGAAGGCCTGGGCCTGCCTGGCGCCAACTACCACTCCAACCTGGCCGAGTATGTGCTGACCGAGCCCATCGCGCGGCGCCTCTACCTGTCGGCGCAGTTGATCTCCGATCTGGGCCAGGGCATGTAAGCAGTCCAGCCCGCCTCTGCTCTCCAGGCGCCAGCCAACACTGGCGCCTTTTTATTTGTGGCATCCATCGCGAGCAACCACCCTTTGGATGCAGCGCCAGCACTGGCGAAAAAAGACGACGCCGCCGGGGCCTGCCCGCGTACGCGGCAACAGCGTGCCGGGCAGCCACTGCGGACTATCATTGCCAAGTCAGCGGGCAGCCTCGGCATGCATGCAGGCGCTGCCCGCCCCGAGCTTCAGAGGAGTCATGCCATGTTCTCGATGAGTGTTCCGTGGTGGGAGTTTGTGGTTCGCGGCTTTGTCGTTTACGCGTTCCTGCTGGTGTTTTTGCGGCTCACGGGCCGGCGCCAGATTGGCCAATACGATCCTTTCGATCTGATCTTGCTGCTGATCCTGTCGAACGCGGTGCAGAACTCGATGAACGCGGGCGACAACTCGCTGATCGGCGGGCTGATATCGGCCACGACCCTGATCGCCTGCCACTCCATCGTCGCGCAACTGAGCTACCGCAGCAGGCGGGTGTCGCGCTGGGTTGATGGGATCCCCAAGCGGTTGATCTCCAACGGCCAGGTCAACCGCCAGGTGATGGATGCCGAGCTCATCACCAGCGATGACCTGAAGGCCGCACTGCGCGGCGCTGGCTGCCTGCACACCTATGAGGTGGAGCAGGCGACGATTGAGACCAACGGGCAGATAACGATTGTGCTGCGCAACCGGGACAGCTCCTCGGGCGCGTCGGACGCGGTATAGCTACGGCAGCGCGGCCTTGAGCTGTTCGCGCAGTTTGAACTTCTGGATCTTGCCCGAGGGCGTGGCGGGCATTTCTGCAAGCACCACCAGGCGTTCGGGCAGGTAGTGCGGCGCCAGCTTCTGCGCCCGCAAGAAGTCGGTCAGGTCAGCCAGCGTCGGCTCGACTGCGCCAGGCTTGGGCACAATCACCACGCAAGCCCGCTCGCCCAGGCGCTCGTCCGCATAGGCCACCACCGCAGCCTGTGCTACGGCAGGGTGTTTGTAGAGCAAGGCCTCCACCTCCACCACCGGAATGTTCTCGCCACCGCGGATGATCACATCCTTGCTGCGGCCGGTGATACGGATATAGCCTTGCGCATCCATGCGCGCCTGGTCGCCGGTGTCGAACCAGCCGTCATGCGTAGTGGCATTGAGATGCGGGCGTTTCAGATAACCACCAAAGTTGGAATTGGCACGCACCCACAACTGGCCGATCTCGCCGCGCGGGCGTTCCTGGCCCAGGTCGTCCAGCACCTTGACTTCCGCGCCGGGCAAGGGCAGGCCATCGGTCTCCACCGCGCGCAGCGCGCCATCGCCGGGCAAGGTGGTGGTGACGGCGCCGTTCTCCGACATGCCCCAGGCCGAGATGATCTGCGCCCCCAAGGCGGCTTGCGCCTGCTCTACCAAGGGGCCGGGGATGGGCGCACCGGCGCACAGAAAGGTACGCAGGCTGGGCACCGCCCCGCTGGCAGCCACTTCGCGTGACAGATCGGCCAGAAACGGCGTCGATGCCATCGTGAAGGTACAGCGCCATTGCCGGATCAGCTGGGCGGCTGTAGCAGCATTCCACACGTCCAGCAGCACCGCCGTGGCGCCCAGCATCACCGGCATCATCAGCCCATACATGAAGCCGGTCTGGTGTGCCATGGGCGATGCCATCAGCACCACATCGTCACGCCCCAGCGCCAGGCGCTCGGCATAGGCATGGACATTGGCCATCAAGGTATTGGACGAATGCATCACCCCCTTGGGCTCGCCCGTGGTGCCGCTGGTGTAGATGAGCTGGGTGATGGCATCGGGCGGGGCCCGGTGGCGCCCCAGGATCTGCACGGCATCGGCATCGCGCTCCCATTCAGGCTGGGTCAGCAACGCCTCAAAACTGTCTGCGCCGGCACCACCGATGGCGACCATGTGCTGGAGCTGTGGCAATTGGGGCTGAATGCTTTTGAGCATCGCCTCGTAATCGACATGGCGAAAGTCCTTCAGCACCACGACCAGCTTGGCCTCCCCGTGGCCCAGCATGAACAGCAACTCGCGCTCCCTAAAGATGGGCATCAGGGGATTGAGCACCGCGCCGATGCGTGCGCATGCCAGGTACAGCACCGTAAACTGCCAGACATTGGGCAATTGGCAGGCCACCACATCGGCAGGCCGCAGACCCAGCCGCCACAAACCAATGGCCACCCGGTCGGCCATGCGCGCCAGCTGCGCGTAGTTAAAGAACTGCGCAGCGCCCTCGCCCGTGCGCTGCCCCACCAGCGCGAGCCGGTCGGGCCACTGCTGCGCCGCCTGGTCCAGCGCATCGTTGATGGTGGTGTCGCGCCACCAGCCCTGGCTGCGCATTTGCGCACGGCGCGGCGCCAGCAATACGGCATCAAATTGCATGCTTGTCTCCTGTGGGTTGGGGCTCCGCGCTTGTTGGCTGCGCTTGGGAGCGAATCACGAGGCTATGCCGGCACGGCCTGCCTGCCCGCCCGGTCGCGGGCAATGATGGTCTTCATGATCTGGGCCGTACCATCACCGATCTGAAAGCCCAGCACATCGCGCAGGCGCTGCTCCATCACGCCCCGGTCGTAGCCGCCATGGCCCAACATCAGGAGGCACTGGTGGATGCAGTCATAGGCCAGCTTGGGGGCCCACCATTTGCACATGGCCGCCTCGGCGCTGTGGGGCTTGCGCTGGTCCTTGAGCCACAGCGCCTGCAGGCACAAAAGGCGCGCGGCGCTGACCTGCGTATCCAAATCCGCCAGCGGGTGCGACACCCCCTGAAACGCCGACAGGGGCTTGCCAAAGGCCTGGCGCTGGGTGACGTGCTGCCAGGCATCGTCGAGCGCCGCACGCGCCACGGCCAGCACCTGCAGGCCGATCAGCGCGCGCGAATAGTCAAAGCCCTGCATCACCTGCACAAAGCCCTGGTTCTCATCACCCAGGCGGTGCGAGAGCGGCACACGGACATTGTCGAAGAACAGCGAGCCCCGGCCAATGGCGCGCTGGCCATGGCAATCAAAGCGGCTGCGCGTGATGCCAGGGGCATCCATGGGCACCAGCAACGCTGTCACGCCATGCGCGCCCGATTCCACCGTGCCGGTGCGGCCAAATACCACGGCGATATCGCACTGGTCTGCGGCAGAGATCGAGGTCTTCTCGCCGTTGATCACGTAGCCTTCTGCATCGCGCTCAACGCGCAGACGCAGGTTGGCTGCGTCCGAGCCACCCCGGGGCTCAGTCAGCGCAATCGCGCACAGCGCCTCGCCTGCCACCATTTTTTGCAACCAGGGCCCCGCCACATCCGGCTGGCCATGGGCGGCCAGGATCTGCGCATTGAGCGATGCCAGCAGTGGCACATAGGACATGCTCAGGTCGGCACGCGCCAGCTCCTCATGCACGACTCCGGCAGCCAGGCAACCCAGGCCCTGGCCGCCCAGGTGCTCGGGCAGCTCAGGGGCAATCAGGCCCATCGCGCCCATCTCGCGCATCAGGCTGCGGTCCAGCACGCGGGTCCGGTCGCGCTCCAGAAAGCCCGGCGCCACGCGCGCATCAGCAAACCGGCGCACCGATGCCGCCAGGCTCATCAAGTCATCGTTCAGGTACGGATTCATAGGCACCTCTTGCGGCAGGCTGCGTTACTTGGCGTGTTTGCGGAAATCGGGCTTGCGCTTCTCCCTGAGCGCAGCCACGCCTTCGCGCGACTCATCGGTGTCGTAATACAGCTTGAGCGCATACATGCCCATGCCGGCAATGCCCGCCTGGTGCGCGGTGTCCATGTTGAAGCTGCGCTTGGCAATCGCAATCGCGGTGGGGCTGCGCTCGCAGATGGTCTCGGCCCATTCCTGCACGGTGGCATCGAGCTGCTCTGGCGCCACGCAGATATTGGCCAGGCCCATGGCGACCGCCTCTTCACCCGAGTAGCGCTTGTTCAGGTACCAGATCTCGCGCGCCTTTTTCTCGCCCACCACACGCGCCAGGAACGCCGTGCCATAGCCCGGGTCCACCGAGCCCATCTTGGGGCCCACCTGGCCAAAGACGGCCTTGTCCGAGCAGATCGTCAGATCACAGATGGTGCACAGCACATTGCCGCCGCCAATCGCATAGCCCTGGACGCGAGCGATTACGGGCTTGGGCACATTGCGGATGGCGTCGTGCAGCTCTTCCATCGGCAGGCCGATGGTGCCACGGCCATCGTAGTTGCCATCGTGGGCCGACTGGTCGCCGCCGGTACAAAAAGCCTTGTCGCCCGCGCCGGCCAGCACGATGCAACCCACGCTTTTGTCATACCCCGCCTTGTTCAGCGCGCGGATCAGCTCGTCGCAGGTGGTGCCGCGAAAGGCATTCATCTTCTCGGGCCGGTTGATGGTGATCCAGGCCACATGGTTGCGCACGTCGTAGAGGATGTCTTCGAATTCCATACCAGTCTCCTTATTTATGGGGGGGCCGTCAACCGGCCATCGTCAGGCCGCCCGATACGCTGATGACCTGGCCGGTCACATAGGCGGCATCGGCGGAGGCAAAGAACAGGATCGCGCCGGGCAGGTCCTCGGGCCGGCCGATGCGGCCCAGCGGAATCGCACGGGTAAAGGCCTCGAGCAGCTTGTCGGGGTTGCCCGCGCCCTCCTTGTAGCTGGCGAACAAGGCGGTATCGGTGGGGCCGGGGCAGACTACGTTCACGGTGATGTTGTGGCGGGCATGCTCGCGTGCCAGGGTTTTGGACAGCGCCACCAGCCCGCCCTTGCAGGCGGCATACACCGCCTCGCCCGAGGAGCCCACGCGCGCCGCGTCAGACGCGATGTTGACGACACGCCCCGCCTTGCGCTCTGCCATGCGCGGCAGCACCGCATGGTGCATGTGCAAGGCGCCCACCAGGTTGATGGCAATCAGCTGCTGCCATTCACTCTCATGGGTCTTGGTGAAGGGCTTGAACACATCCCAGCCAGCGTTGTTGACCAGCACATCAATCGCAGCCCATTGCTCGGCCTGCTGCACGGCGGCATCGACGCTCGCCCGGTCGGTGATGTCGCAGGCCAGCGCCTGCGCCAGACCGCCGGCCGCTGCAATCGCATCGGCCACCGCCTGCGCGGCGCCCAGCTGCTTGTCGAGCACGGTCACCCGGGCGCCTTCGCCGGCAAAGCGCTTGCAGGAGGCCCCGCCAATGCCTCCACCGCCACCGGTTACTACAACATGTTGCCCATCAAAACGTGCCATGATTCCACCTTTCTTGCGCATTGCATCGTTTAATTAGACAATATATTTACACAAATGCCAGGCCATGGCAATATCCCGATCATGAGCAAAACCGCCAAAACACCTAGAGAATACCCGAACCAACTGCGCACCGATCTGGCCAATCGGCTGTACTTCAAGCTCTACCAATGCGCCAACATGTTGCATAAAACAGGGACCAAGGCGGTCGAGGCCCAGGGCCTGACCACACAACAGTGGGCGGTGATGGGCGCGCTGTCGCGGCCCGAATCCGCGCAGGGCATGGGCATGGGCGACCTGGCCCGCTACCTGTTGGTGAGCCGCCAGAACCTGACCGGCCTGCTCTCACGCATGGAGGCCGCCGGCTATGTGCACAGCGTGCCCGACCCGGCGGACAAACGCTCCCGCCTGGTGCAGCTCACCCCCGCCGGGCAACAGGTGTGGCAGCACGATGCGGCTGAGTCGATTGGCCGCTATTACGAGCAGGCGCTCGAAGGGTTCTCGAGCAATGACATGGTCCACACCCTGCACTACCTGCTCAAGCTGCTGGACAACATGAAGGCGATTGATGCGCAGCAGAATGCGGGTAAGGAAGAGAGCTGAGCGCCGAAATACCCGAACCCGCGCAGCTTCAAACACCGAGGCCGCCTATGCCGTACAAAACAGCTCGACCGCATGGCACTAGCCTGATTTTCAATAACCAGTACCGCTGACAGTGCCCTCACTCCAATACCCAATTCGATAACGCTCTGCCTGGGTGATTGATAAATCAACAATCAGTAACCATCGCAATGAACAATAACTGCCATCTCGCCATAGCCACATGCCACACTCGCGGGTTGTCAAAATCCATGAGGGATGGAATACATGCTCGGAAAAATAGAAAGTGCGCTGCTGTACCTGATGCGCCTGGTGATGGTGGTACTGGTGTTGTTCACCTTGTTCAACTTTGCGCTGTGGAGTTGGGGGGCTGCGCACAAACCCACACCGGGTACTGCCGCCGAAGATATGCACCCAAACCGTGACTGGGCTGCACTCAAAATCAGCGAAGAAGAACTCAAGAAGATTACCTATTCTGACTTTGGCTATGACGATACCAACCAGACCCTGAGCGATGGCAAACTGGCCGCCGACCCTGCGGTAGTAGCGGCCTTTGCAGAGGTCGACGCGGTATTGCGCGCCGCGATCGAGCGCGACCCTGCGCAACGCAAGAAACTGGAAGGAGACAACGAGGAGCAAGGCCTGGCAGCCATGCAGGCACTGCCCGCGCTGGTGGAAACCATGCAGGCCAAAGAGCGGGCCAGCCAGGAGATGGACGCGGTAGACGCGGCGGCGGCAGCCACTGCAGCGGCCTCGGATGCGGCCGACAGCGAAGGCTGGAAACCCCAGCCCACCAGCATCGGCGAGGTGCTGCTGCAGCAAACACGCAGCATTATCAGCAGCTATGGCTATGAGGCAGGCCGCTCGTTCACGCTGGGCGCACCACAGGCGCTCAAAGCCCTGCTGGCCGACCCGCAAGTGCAAAAGGGAATCAACAAGCAAACCACGTCGATGGTGGTGACGAATCTGCTGCTCAACTATGGCATTGTGTTCAGCGCCAAGGCGGGTGAGAGCGAGATGTCAACAGCCAAGCCCAGCTGGCTGGAGCGCCTGATCGAGCCCAGCAATCTGCTGGTGTTCACCGTGCTGCTGTGGTCGTTCGTGTTCTTGATGATGATCGTGGTCTTCCTGCGCGTGGAACGTCATCTGCGCACCATGTCGCAGGACGGTAAGGCACTGGCTCAGCGCTCGTCCTAGACTAAAACGCCATTGTCCGCCAGCGACCATCCGTCAACCGGCGCACACTGAGACGGAAGAATCCAGGAGAGCGCAAGCTCTCCTCAGACTGCTGACAAACCCGCCCATAAAAACGGCGGGTTTTGTTCATAATGGGGGAATGCTTAAAGAGCCAAGCGCGTACCAGCATGAGCTGGAGATGGTGACACTCGAATCCTTGGTACCAGCCGATCACCTGGTGCGCAAGATAGAAGCGGCTATCGATCTGTCCTTCATCCGTGAGCGGGTTGCACATCTGTACTGCGCCAACAACGGGCGCCCTGCAATCGAGCCGGTAGTGCTGTTCAAGCTGCTGCTCCTCGGCTACCTGTTTGGCATTCGCAGCGAACGCCAGCTCATGCGCGAGGTACAAGTCAACGTGGCCTATCGTTGGTTTCTGGGGCTGCGCTTGACGGACAAAGTGCCTGATGCTTCGACCATCAGCCAAAACCGCAGGCGCCGCTTTGCTGGCAGCGGTATCTACCAAGAGATCTTCGACGAGATCGTGCTCCAGGCCATTGGTCGAGGAATGATTGAGGGCCAGGTGCTCTACAGCGACAGCACCCACCTCAAGGCCAACGCCAACAAGAACAAACACGACGAGGTGGAGGTAGCGTGCAGCGCAAGCGCCTATTTGCAAGAGCTCGAAGAGGCCATAGATGCAGACCGCATAGCTGCAGGCAAGAAGCCATTCAAGCCCCGCACGCGGGCGCAGGGCGCAGAGGTAGATTCTGAAGACGATGACAGAGGCGGCAGCGCAGCGAGCGCCACAGACAGCGATGCGCCCGATGCCACCAGCACGGATGCAGCCAGCGGCGCCGTGCAAACCAAGCGTATCAAGTAAAGCCGCACCGACCCGGACAGCGGCTTCATGGTCAGAGACGACAAACCCAGGGGATTCTTCTACCTGGACCACCGCACAGTCGACAGCAAGCACGCCATCATCACCGACACGCACGTCACCGCAGGCAATGTGCACGACAGCCAGCCGTACATAAAAAGACTGGAGCGCCAGTGCGAGCGCTTTGGCCTGGCGCCTTACGCCGTCGGGCTCGATGCGGGCTACTTCACCCCACAGGTCTGCTACGGCCTGGAGCAAAGAGGTATCGCTGCTGTAATGGGCTACCGCACTCCCACCCACAAGGCAGGCTACTTCTACAAACGCCAGTACAGCTACGACAGCGAGCAAGACATCTACCTGTGCCCGCAAGGCCAGCAGTTGCACTACCGCACCACCAACCGACAAGGCTACCGCCTCTACCACTCAGACCCGGCGCAGTGTGCCGGTTGTGATCAGCGCCAGCGCTGCACGCGAAGCGCCAACATGACCAAGGTGGTCACGCGCCATGTGTGGGAGTGGGCCAAAGCGGCGGTAGATGCCAGACGGCTGAGTGAGTGGGGAAAGAAGGTATACGCGCGCCGCAAAGAGACAGTAGAGCGCAGCTTTGCTGATGCCAAGCAGCTGCACGGCCACCGCTACGCGCGCATGCGGGGTCTGTCCAAGGTGACGGAGCAATGCCTGCTGGCAGCGTGCGCGCAGAACATGAAGAAGATCGCGTTGCTGCTGGCGCGGCTTTTACAGCTTTTTAAAGCAGCTAGGAGCGGCTGGGAGCAGCGCAAACAAGCCCAGTGCGCATCACAAAAGTTTTACCGGCGGTGGGTATCAAGGTCTGCACATCGGCTTGCAAACTGAAAAGAAAAAACCCCCGTTTGAAAAAACGGGGGTTTATCAGCAACCTGAGGAGAGCGCAAGCTCTCCTTTTTTCTGGCGACCGTAATTGGGTGGGAGAACTGCCACTCCGGGTACCGAAAAGGAGTACATGGCGGAGACTCCGGTGCGCCGTCCAAGCGCAGGGTTGCTGCGGCCTGGAGATAACGAGCAATTCAAAAAGGCTCGATACCATCGAGCCTTTTTAAGCATACGCACAGAAGGCGCTTGACGCGCTTTCTTACTTTTGCTGCGGTAGCTTTTCTTTCAGATAGGGGCCATCAAGCAGTGCATTCTGCCCGGTCCGCAGCGCCATGCTATTGGCCTGTATTGTCAGCGGCATGTAGTTGGGCGCGGCACGGGCAATCGCTGCGCTGACCAACATCCCAATCAAGCCCCCGTTGGAATTGTTCGGGGAATATTGCATGCGCTGCGTGTTTTTCCAGAGCTCTTCACCGGTTTTACTGACAAGCCGGTACTCAAAGTCCACCGTCACTGTCGTCGACAGAATGATGTACTGCGCATCCCACTGGTTGATGGTCACAAACAGCACCGCATCGGCCCCAAACATCTTGGCGATGGTCTCGGGCGGTTGCTCATGCACGCGCTCAGGCTCGTAGAAGCCCTCCTGCTCCAGCACCATCTTGGTCGTGTTCACCGGGAAGACGTAGTAGCCTTTTTCCGCAATCGGCACGGGCAATGCGCTCAGCACATAGTTGGGTGCATCCACATCCAGCGACTTGTTGACGATCGGCACGACGACGATCGAGCGCGGGTTAGCGGCTTCATAAGCGGCCAGATCGCGCTTGGGCGCTGTGGTTTGGCAGCCTACCAACAACGCGCTGCTTGCAAGCAGCAGCAAGGTGGAGATACGAGAGATGAAACCCTTCATGATGTGACTTCCCCGTTCGCCTTTTTGTCGCTGGTTGCCGGGGTCGCTTTGGAGCGGCTCTCCAGCGTCTTGATCATCGAATCCATCAGCGTGCGGCTTTCCGGCCAGAGTTCGCGCTCCTTGTTGTACTGCGCGATGGCTTCATCGGTCTTGCCTGCCTGCAGGTAAAGCGATCCCAACTCGGCATACAGACCTGGTGCCACCTTTTGCTTGGCCTGCGTCATCGCAGCGATATGGGTTTCCAGCTTGGTTTGCAGCTCTACCACCGTCTCTGGGCTCTTGTAGGTGCTGTAGAGCGCGGCATCGTAGCCACCCCACTCGTACAGATTCTGATTGGTTGCGCAACCCGTCATCAACGCGAGCGCCGCTCCCGCAGCCGCATACCGGGCAGCGGATCGCAGCCCTTGAACATGCTTGTCGAAAAACTTCATGTGTACTGACTCTTAGCGAATGTCGAACGTCTTGGTCACACCGTCACCCACGTAGAACTTCTCGTTGATGAACGTGTTGCCATTGCCTTGCACCACAAGTTGATGTGTTCCGGGCTCCACTTGCAGGGCCGCTTGCCCTGCCTGGAACTGACCTGCCGTTCCGACCTGCAGACCGTCCAGCACCACGGCTGCATTGCCCAAGCTTTCATGGGCCAGACGGAAAGTGATCTGTGGCTTGAGGGACACCACACCCTGCTTTTCGGTGGGCATCTGAACACAGGCGGTGAGGCTTGCGCCTGCAATCAGTGCACCTAGCACCAGCGTGGCTCCACGCAATCCCTTGAACATCATTTTCACTTTCCTCCCTCATGCAACACGACCAGCGAATTGGCTGGGTGCTTGCCCAGATCGCCCGACACCACACTGGTGACGGCACCTTCGTTGAGCTCGCTGTCACCAAACAGCGCATCCACACGCAGCTGTGCAATCTTCTGACCTGGCAAGGTGATGATGGCACCTGTTTGCGGGGACTTGATCTGCTCGCCAGCCGTCTGCACCGCCAGCGTCATGCCCGGTTGCAGCCCCTGGCTCTTGCCACCGCTGATGTAGATGCGGCCGCCTTCCACTTTGAGAATTGCAGTCGACCAGGGGCGGCGATTCATTTCAGTGGAGAGCTTGCTCACCGCTTCAGATACAGCCTGACGGATGGCAGCATCATTGAGCGTGCCGTCATAGCCGGCCCGCGAGCCAAAACCAAAAGTGGACGACACCTCATTGGATGCTTCGCCAGCACCGGATGTGGCAAAAAACACATGGCCCGTGCGTGTATCCACCAAACGGACATCGACCTTGGCAAATGCCACCTGCTTTTTCGAAGCCGATGCAAAGCCAGAACTGCCAACCGTCTTGCGCCCGAACTCGGAAAGCGAGCCGACAATCAGAGCATCAACGCCAATCAAGTCGAGCTTTTGCTGGGCCAACTGGCTTTCTGCTTGCACCTTGCTGATGTCTGGGCGTTCAAACACCAGATATGCACCAGATTCTGTCAACGCCTTGCTGAACAGATCCGTCACCTGCTTGCCCAGTGGATCTCCATCCTTGTCGCGCAACAGGGACTGGCCATAGGCCGTTTCATTGGACAAACGTCCCAAGGCGACCTTGCGCTTGAGCGTTGGGGTGGCCGTTGCCTGCGCAAGGGTGCTGGCTTGCGCTGCTTTTTGCTCAGTCTGCGATTGTGGCGCCTGCTTGGTCTCGATCGGCGCTTGCTGCGTGGCGCACCCTCCCAAGCTCAGCAATACCGCCACTAGTGCACCTGAAGTACCCGCTTTTAATGCAAATCGCATTTCTCTTCCTTTTGCGTTCAATCCCATAAATCAGCTTTGGTGTCAGAATCCGGACGACTGTCCTTGCGCATAGAGATGCCAGACCTTTGTCCTGCCGAAGATAAATCACTGGAGCGAGTGCCCGACTATAGGTTAAGTTTTATTGCTTTTGTGACAGGCAGTAATTGTATGGCCTACGCGGCTGCATCCCACTCCATGGAGAAAACCGTGAATGCCCAGTCGCCATCGCTCGATGGAGACTGGAATTCGCTCGGTCACCCCATGTGTAGCAGCGGAGGCTGAGACCCGATCCGTCGCCATGCATCATAGAAATATGAAGACGCTGCAAGACCGGAGTTGACAAATTTTAAGAATTGAACAACCACACTCTGGCCAAGCCGTTCCACCGGCACAACACTGCCACTGAACTGCAGCGGCAAACTACTCTCTATTGGACGACTTCAAAAATCTCTGTACCTATGCACCCATTACTTGGACACAGCCTGCTGCTTTCAGGCATTGCCTTGGCAATACTAGCCCAGCTTGGAATGGCTATTTTTGTGTTCAGATCTCAGCCCTTAAAATTTCTGCTCTGCTTATTGGTCCCGTTTTATATCGTTGTCTGTGCTCAAAAAACACCGACAGGAAAGCGCTTTCTGGCATCTTGGTACGCAGGGATAGCGATTTTTGCCATGGGAGGTGTACTTTCCAGCTAAGCAACAGGGGATGCATGGTTGCCAGAATGGCAAGGCGCTTGCTCAGCGCGCCTCTTGGATTCAAGCACCGTATTTCTTATGCGCCGGCTCAATTTTCCAGTGGTCGCAGTCAAAGAAGAAATACGCCGACTTCACTCCCGCCTCACCCTGGGCTCAACGTCGCCACACAGGGGATTTTTAGTATGGAGGAATGAAACTTCCAAAGCCCTCCTCCCGAGCTCAAGCAGCTGGCCTCATCATCGGCGCACTGGCTCTAGCCAACATCCTGACCACATGGGTGCTGATCAGCAACCTGGATGCGATGCTCTACCCCGTCGAGGCCGACGCCATCATGATTCCCATAGCCAACAACTTTCTCAATTCGCTGCATCTCTTGCTCTGGTCAAGCCTGGGCATCGTCCTGCCCACGCATCACATCGGATGGCGCATCGCGAGTCGTATTCTGGTTGGGGTAGCCGCCATGTATGCCCTGGCGTTGGTGGTGTATTGGTGGTACCCGTTTCACTATTTCGCGGGTGCATCATTTCTGCCGACCGTGGTGGCCTGTACATGGACTCTCTGGTTGCCCCTATCCAAACCGCAAGATCGGCCCACTCCCCATGCCTCAGATCCTAGGGGTGATGCGCCGGCTGGTAAAGGCACCGCAGCCCAGCAGCCCCATCGATAACAGCACCAACATTCCATCTGACAGCCCAGGAACGGGAACGGCCACAGAAGGAGGAATCACCACAGGCGCAGCAGCCTCCCCGTCGTCATTGGCAATCTGAATGGAAGCCACCGATGTGCCCGCCAGCAAGCTGTAGTCGCCAGGGTTGGCCGCTGGTGCGATGGCAACCGACACGGTGACCTGGCCATCGCCTCTCACGGTATTGGCGGTGGCCGTGATCGTGCAGCTCGCCGTGCTGGCGCCCACTGCAATCTCCAGCGGACCGGCGCAACCACTGTAGCGCGCAGCGTCCCCCGAGGTGCTCAGCCCCACGGTCAGCGCAGTCTCTGCAGGCCGGCTCAAACTCAGGGTGCAGCTAGCAGTCTGCCCCTCGGAATCCAACAGCTGCGCCTTATCGCACTGGATGGAGGCCGTAGGCGGCACCACTTCGAAGTTGGCCGATACCGAGGCCAGCGGCCCGACCACTTCGATATTGTCGATGGCGCCCACAAAGCCGCTGGAGCCATTGCCGGCGCCACCCTCGACTGCAAAGACCACCATGTCGGCAAAGCGCGGGTCGGCCTGGAAGTCCGAAAATGGCCGTCGGATGTTGGGATCAAAGCCACCTTGCGCCGCACTGCGCCCTTGCCAAACGATGCCGTGGAGCATATCGGCGGTGGTCCACTGGCCCAGCCCCACACCGTGCACGCCAGCGATGTCCGGGGTGTAGACCAGGGTCTGCGTATGCACCCCTTGCGCATTGCGCAGGTACAGCCGCAGCACGGGCGCCTGGTCCACCACATCGGTGCGGTGCACCAGCCATTGGTAGGAGACGGTGGTCAGCTCCGACAGCTTGCCAAAGGTCGCCGCAGGGTAGTAAGCCAGTCCCGCCTTGGACGAGGTGACGGGCAAGTCAAGGCGCAGTGAGCCATTGCCGCTGTTCGGGAAATCGGTAGTGACCTGCGCCAGGCCCGCGCCTGTCAGTCCCACCTGCCCCCACTGGTTGGGGCCACTGCTGCCCCATTGGAATGTCGCCTCCGGCACCACATCCGCTGCAGCCACCACGGCAGCGCTCGCGCCCTGTGCCCATAAGCATGCCCAAAACCAGACCGCGCCCACTGAACAGATGCGAAACAACAGCTTCATAGTCACTCCAAACGTTGGAACGCATTGTTGTTTCTAGATGTAAACAAGTTCAGCGTTTTATTATTTATTTCTATCGCACTGATGTTTTTTGGGGATGTGTGGGGGTGCCAGCAGCAACGGTGTCAGCACCAGAGCTGCGGTCATTCCGCTGTTTCACGATGCCAGCGCAGGCTCAAAAAGCCCAGCACCAGCGCAAAGATCGTCAGCAGCACCAGCACCAGCCCGCCCAGCTTGGGAGCGGGTCTGGACAGGACGCCAGACGCTTGCTCGGTCACGGCCTCCATGCTGTGTCGCACGCGGTGGTACACCGTCTCATCGTCTTGCACTCGCGTACTGGCCGCCGCATGCATGTCCGGACCGGGCAAGGCCACCCCTTGCGCCCATGCGCTGGCCAGCCGTCCTGCGTAGGCCCCTTGGCTCTCTGCCGCCGTGTGCTGCGACACCAGGTTGTAGTCCGCCGACATGTCTCGGGACGAGACAGCAGTGGGCACGGCATGCGCGAGCAAGCAGCCCGATGCCATCCACCACCCCAGGATCAAACGCCTGCACAACCTCATTTCAGCAGCCATATACAGAAATTAACAATGTTGCTAACTATCGGACCGGGCCCGCTCACGGTCAATCCCCGAAATTAGTGAATATGTACTACGGCTGTCCTGCGCGTTGCAGGCTGGTGCTGGTGCCCGTCGGCACCTCCAGCCACGCGGTAAGACCGCCCGATTTGGATGCCGCAAACGCTTCCCGGCCTTCTCAGCGATCCCATCAGATCAAAATACCAGCACCATCTAAAAATTGCGTGCTATAATCGACGGCTTAGCGGCTGTAGCTCAGCTGGATAGAGTACTTGGCTACGAACCAAGGGGTCGTGGGTTCGATTCCTGCCAGCCGCACCAAACGTAAAGCCTCAGAGTAGCAATGCTCTGAGGCTTTTTCGTTGCTGGGTATTGAATATTGGGTAGTGCCTGGCTCTTTCACACCCATCCATGAAAAAAGCCGATTTCCATGGCGGAAACCGGCTTGCGGTCAGCACAGCGCCTACGCGCTGAGTGCTTATTTGCTTGGGCGAATCAGCACATACTGCGTCCACTCACCCCGGCGGAACAGCACGTTGACGGGCTTGGACTTGTCGGCCTTGGCCACGGCGGCGTCAAACTGCTTGACGTCATTGATCTCGGTATTGGCAATTCCCAGGATCACATCGCCTTGCTTGAGACCAGCACGGGCAGCAGCCTCATCGGCTGACACAATCTGCACGCCCCCCTTGAGGTGCATGGACTTGCGCTGTGCATCGGTCAGATCCGTGACGACCAGGCCCAGCTGCTGGGCAGCGGTGGAAGGCTTGGACTTCTCTGGCTCCTTGCTGGTGGCAGCAGCATCTGCAGCGGCATCCGACGGAATCTCGATGATGGTGATCGGCAGGTCCAAGGTCTTGCCACGGCGGAACACCGTGACGGTGCTCTTCGAGCCTGGCTTGGTATTGCCCACCCAGCGCGGCAGATCCGCGAGCTTCTCCAGCGGCTTGCCATCGAACTTGGTGATGATGTCGCCCGCTTCCACACCGGCCTTCTCGGCAGGCGAGCCGCTTTCCACACCCGTCACCATCGCGCCCTGGGCCTTGCCCAGACCGATGGATTCAGCCACATCCTTGCTCACGGTGGAGATTTGCACACCGATCTTGCCGCGCACCACGCGGCCGGTCGCGCGCAGCTGGTCGCTCACGCGCACCGCTTCATCGATCGGGATCGAGAACGAGATACCCATGAAGCCGCCCGAGCGCGAATAGATCTGGCTGTTGATGCCCACCACTTCGCCGCGCATGTTCAACAGCGGGCCGCCCGAGTTGCCGGGGTTGATGGCCACATCGGTCTGGATAAAGGGCAGGTAGTCACCGGTATCGCGCTGCTTGGCCGAGACAATGCCGGCGGTCACCGAGTTTTCCAGGCCAAAGGGCGAGCCAATGGCCATCACCCACTCGCCCACGCGCAGGCGGTTCACATCGCCAATCTTGACGGCGGGCAGGCCGGTGGCGTCGATCTTCACCACGGCCACATCGGTGCGCTTGTCGGCGCCCACGATCTTGGCCTTGAACTCGCGCTTGTCGGTCAGCGTCACGATCACTTCATCGGCGCCATCGACCACATGCGCATTGGTCATCACATAGCCGTCAGCCGTCAGGATAAAGCCCGAGCCCAGGCCACTGGGCACCTCATCGCCATCGGCGCCAGGGCGCTGGGGGCGTTGCTGCTTGGGAATGCTGGGCACCGGCAGGCCAAAGCGCTTGAAGAACTCCAGCATCTCGGGGTCGAGGCCGCTTTGGCTTTGGCGGTTGGACACCTTCTCCATCGTGCGGATATTGACCACCGATGGGCCCACCTGGTCGACCAGGTCGGTGAAATCAGGCAGGCCACGCACCACGGCAGGTGCGGGGGTCTGGGCTGCTGCCGGCAGCATCATTGCGCTGCTGACGGACAGGATGGCCGCCAGCGCACTGATCTGAAAAGGCTTCCAACGCTTTAGAGACATATCACTCCTCAATTTGACAATATGGCGGCAGCGCATGCGCAGCGGTTCAAACGCTTTGCCCATGGTGCCGTGCCGCAATTGGAGGGGCAATAGGCCTCAAGGTTCCAAGCGTGCATCACCTTCAGATAGGCGGTAAACCACAGGTTTCAAGCCTCGGTGCGCGAAAGGCATAAAAAAACACCTGCCAGGCAGGTGTTTTTCAAAGGATTCAGCGCATCATCAGCACAGGCGCGATGCCTTGTCGGCGCAGCCATCGCTGCGCTTTTCGGCATTGAAAGTCGCATTGCGCAAGAAGCCTGCTGGCATCTGCAGATTGGCGGTGCCGCCAATCTGGCCGCGTGCCGCCAGCAATTCATCCAAGCGCGGATCACGCAGCATGATGCTGGAGTTCTGGCCCACCGTCACTTGCTGCTGCACCAGGCCTTGGGCATTGGACGCCGCCGGCCTTGGCGATGCAGCCGATGCAACCACCTGCGGCGCAGCAGCTCCGGCCATCTGCTGGCGTGTCTCTTGGCCGGCGCCACCCGAGAGCAAGCCGATACTGTTCCAGCCCACCATCGCCACAGCGGCCACGGTGGCAAAGCCGGCCACCATCTTCCAGCGGAAAACCGAGTGGTTGGCGGCATCCTGCGCTGCAGCGGCAGGCTTGACGGCCTGCGCAACTGCAGCAGCCACGGCCGGCACGGCGACCGCGCCTGGCGCTGGCTGACCCTGGGCCAGCAACGGCGGCTCCAGCGCCAGCTTGGCATTGAGCGCATCCAGAAATGCCAGGCTGTCGGAGCACGGCGCATGCGCCGAGCGCATCAGATCGCCAATGACCTGGTAGGACTGCACCGAGGCGTAGCAGGCCTCGTCCTGGGCCAACTCCGGCAGCTCAGCCAGCAGCTGGCTGAGCGCCTGGTCGTCCAGCTCACCATCGACCCAGGCGGACAGCTGCTCACAGGCTGCCTGCGTGCTCTTGTTCGATGCTTGGTTTTCGAGATTCATAGCCATATTCCTAGCGGGCCCCAGGCCCTTGCAGCCAGTCATCACACTCATATCAGCTACCAACGCTTGCCAGACTGGCGTTCAAGCATGGGCTTTACCTTGGCGGAAATCGCCTCGCGGGCGCGGAAAATACGCGACCGTACCGTACCGATGGGGCAATCCATCGCAGCGGCAATGTCTTCATAAGACATGCCTTCAATCTCACGCAGCACGATAGCCTGTCGCAGGTCCTCGGGCAGCGCGTCCATCGCCGTATTCACCGCCAGGGCAATTTCCTGGGCGGCAATCACCGTTTCCGGCGTCTCATCGGTCGTTAGTTCACGCCCGGGCACATAAGTTTCATCGTCATCGTCTTTTCCGCGCAGCGCACTCTCGGTCATCACCGGATTGCGGCTGAGCTCGACCATCGCCTTCTTGGCGGTATTGACGGCAATCCGGTACAGCCAGGTGTAGAACTGCGCGTCGCCCCGAAACTGCGGCAGCGCGCGGTAGGCACGCAAAAAGGTCTCCTGGGCCAGATCGGGCACCAGATCCACATCGCGCACCATGCGCCCGATCAGGCGCTCGATGCGGCGCTGGTACTTGAGCACCAGCAGGCCATAGGCTTTTTGATCTCCTGCCACCGTGCGCTGCACCAGGTGCAGATCGCTGTCATTTGCATTCGGGGTACTGGCCGTTGGCGTTCCCGTCATAAAAGAGGCCCTCTTGGCGCTACAAGCTTGCAGCTATTGTTGTGGTTGTTCAGCTGTAGGCTTACACCTGATGGATGTTCTGCGGTTCAGCGGCAAGCGACGAGTATAAAACCCGACGAATATCCGGCCAGCGCTCTGGATTAGCGGCTTTCGCCACAAGCAGCCACTGACCGGGACCCCGGCTTGGCAGCCCCTGGGCCTGCAGCAATATCCAGGATTGCCCATCCATCAGCACAGCCAGTTGCGCAAGCTCCTGGCGCGGCTCGAGCGCCAACGGGCCCTGCCCAAGGCACCACTGAGAGCCGGTCCAGCACAAACAAGTTCCCCGCGGCCACAGCGGCATGCGCCAGATCAGCCCGGTCGCCAGTGCCAGCACAGCCACCGCCAAGGCGCGCGGAAGCGCCGAAGGAGCTGCTGCATGCATCCAGACCAGGCACAGCACCGTGACCAGACACACCCAGCCGGCCAACAGCAGGCGGATGCGGCTTGGGCTCACCAGCGCAAAGGACTGCAGTGCCATCAAGGCAGCTGGGCGATGCTGGAGCATGGCTGGGCGGCTATTGACAGAGGCATCACTCCATTTTGCAATGCAGCCATCAGCGATCCCGCAGGGCAAACCCCGTGTTGAAGCTCCAACACCGTGTTGACCGGGGCAGCGCAAAAACAACAAAGGCCTCTGTCACAGAGGCCTTATCCAAGCGTGGCTGGGGCGGCGCACCAGGCGCCAACCCGCATCAAACCCGTTTGAACACCAAGGTGCCGTTGGTGCCGCCAAAACCAAAGTTGTTCTTGACGGCGATGTCCAGCTTGGCGTCGCGCGCGGTATTCGCACAGTAGTCCAGGTCGCATTCCGGATCCTGGTCCACCAAGTTGATGGTCGGGGGAATCTTCTGGTCCTTCAAGGCCATCACGGTAAAGACGCTTTCCAGACCGCCAGCACCACCGAGCAAATGGCCGGTCATGGACTTGGTCGAGCTGACCACCAGCTTCTTGGCGTGCTCGCCCATGGCAGCCTTGATGGCATTGGTCTCATTGAGGTCTCCCAGCGGCGTGGAAGTGCCGTGGGCATTGAGGTAGTCCACCTGGTCGGCGTTGACACCTGCATTGCGCAGAGCGGCCAGCATGGCGCGGCGCGGGCCGTCCATATTGGGCGCGGTCATGTGACCGGCGTCAGCGCTCATGCCATAACCCAGCAACTCGGCATAGATCTTGGCACCACGGGCCTTGGCATGCTCGTACTCTTCGAGCACGACGATACCGGCACCCTCACCCAGCACAAAGCCATCACGGCCCTTGTCCCAGGGGCGCGATGCCGCCTTGGGATCGTCATTGCGTGTGGACAGCGCGCGCATGGCTGCGAACCCCCCCACACCCAATGGAGAAACAGTTGCTTCGGTACCACCTGCAATCATGACGTCGGCATCGCCGTACTCAATCATGCGACCGGCTTCACCAATGCAGTGCAAACCTGTCGTGCAAGCAGTCACCACCGACAAGTTCGGGCCCTTGAAGCCAAAACGCATCGATACATGACCTGCGACCATATTGATGATGGACGCGGGAACAAAGAAAGGCGTGATGCGACGCGCACCACGGCGCTCATACTCACCGTGCGTGTTCTCGATCAGTGGCAGGCCACCAATACCCGAACCAATCACACAGCCAATACGAGTTGCGAGCTCTTCATCCAGTGCCTCGCCCAAAGGCAGGCCGGCGTCTTTCACTGCCTCTTGGGCAGCGGCAATGCCGTAATGAATGAAGGAGTCCATCGTGCGTGCTTCCTTGGCACTCATATAGGACTCAAGATCGAAACCTTTGACCTCACCTGCAATCTTGCAGCTGAAATCGGTGGTGTCGAACTTGGTAATGAGGTCAATGCCGGATTGACCGGCCAAAATGTTGGACCAGGCTTCAGCAACCGTGTTACCCACGGGGCTGATGCAACCCAGACCAGTCACGACGACGCGACGGCGACTCATGCGTTACAACTTTCTTGTTGATCTCTCGGAAGATTGGCAGCAAGACACTTGCGCCACAAGGGCGCCAAGTGCATGCGCAATCAATTAAGCCTTTTGGTGGCTGTTGGCGTAGTCGATGGCGTTCTGCACCGTCGTGATCTTCTCTGCGTCTTCGTCAGGGATCTCGATCTCGAACTCATCTTCCAAAGCCATCACCAGTTCCACGGTGTCCAGCGAGTCAGCGCCCAGGTCGGCTACAAAAGCCTTTTCGTTCGTTACTTGAGACTCTTCCACGCCGAGTTGCTCGGCGATGATTTTCTTGACACGTGCTTCGATATCGCTCATGGTTTCCCTCTGGGGGTTGTGAATGAACCCGCGATTCTAGCTGCTTCAGCAATACCTGAGTGCAACTTGCCGTCGCGAGGAAACGGCATTCAACTTTCGTCAAATCTACATATACATGCCGCCATTGACATGCAACTCCTGCCCGGTCACATAACCGGCGCCATCTGAGGCCAAATAGACCACAGCGTTGGCAATGTCTTGCGGCTGTCCCAGCTTGCCCAAGGCAATCTGCGACTGAAGTGCTTTCTTCTGCTCTTCGGGCAACTGGGCCGTCATATCGGTCTCGATGAAACCAGGCGCCACGCAGTTGACCGTGATGCCACGGCTGCCCAGCTCCTTGGCCAGCGAGCGCGTCATACCTGCCACACCCGCCTTGGCGGCCGCGTAGTTGGCCTGACCGGCATTGCCCGATGCACCCACCACACTGGTGATGCTGATGATACGGCCAAAACGCTGCTTCATCATCGGACGGATGGCGGCGCGGCTGGCGCCGAACACGGCCTTCAGATTGGTGCCCAGCACGGCATCCCAGTCCTCGTCCTTCATGCGCATGGCCAAGGTGTCGCGGGTGATACCGGCGTTGTTGACCAGCACATGCAGACCGCCCTGGGTCTTGACCAGACTGTCAATCAGCGCGTCAACGGCAGCGCCATCGTTCACATCCAGTGCCACGCCACGCGAGCCGGCAAAGGCCGACAGCGCTTGCGAGATCTTGGCAGCGCCGTCTTCGGTGGTTGCCGTGCCGATCACCTGGTAGCCGGCAGCGCCGAGTGCCTGGGCAATGGCGGCGCCAATGCCGCGCGATGCGCCAGTAACGAGGGCAACTTTGGCGGTTGAGGTGGTTTCCGTCATGCAATGGCTCCTTTGGTTTCTTGCAAAGTGGCGGGATCATACAGGGCCACACCGACGAGTTCGGGGTCGATGCGCTTGGTCATGCCGGTGAGCACCTTTCCCGGGCCGCATTCGACCAGGTGGGTGGCGCCCAGCGCACGCAGGCGCTGCACACACTCGACCCAGCGCACAGGGCCAAAGGCCTGGCGGTAGAGCGCATCACGGATGGCATCGGCATCGGTAGGCAGCGCCACATCGATGTTGTTGAGCACCGGAATCTGGGGCGCAGCCAGTTGCAGCTCTGCCAGCGCCAGCTTGAGCTTTTCAGCGGCGGGCTTCATCAGGCTGGAATGAAAAGGCGCAGACACGGGCAGCGGCAGCGCGCGCTTGGCACCGGCTTCCTTCACGGCCAGGCTGGCCGCTTCCACCGCAGCCTTGGAGCCGGCGATGACCGTCTGGCCAGGGTCGTTGAAGTTCACCGCCTCGACCACTTCAGCGCCGCCCAGCTGGGCCGTCACCTGGGCGCACACGGCCTTGACCTTGTCGGCCTCCAGGCCCAGCACTGCCGCCATGGCGCCAGCACCCACAGGCACGGCCTCTTGCATGGCAGCGCCCCGCAGGCGCACCAGCGGCGCGGCCTGGCTCAGGGTCAGCACACCGGCAGCCACCAGGGCGGAATACTCGCCCAGCGAGTGGCCAGCAACCGCTATCGGCATGGGGCCGCCTTCGGCTTGCCAGACACGCCATGCCGCCACACCAGCGACCAGCATCACGGGCTGGGTGTTGGCGGTCAGCGCCAGCGTTTCTTTGGGGCCGTTCTGGATCAGCGCGCCCAGGTCTTCGCCCAGCGCATCAGAGGCTTCCTGCAGCGCCTGGACAACGGCGGGGTGGCCACCCCAGGCATCGAGCATGCCCACAGACTGCGAGCCTTGGCCCGGAAATACAAATGCAAAAGCGCTCATGTCTCGGTTCAATCAGTTTTTTATCAATCAGCGGATGGCAGCGGTCTCGGCAACGCCGAGACTTGCTACATCGTCAGCAGCACCGCACCCCAGGTGAAGCCACCGCCCACGCCTTCGAGCATCACATTCTGCCCGGGCTTGACCTGGCCGCTGCGCACGGCGTGGTCCAGCGCCAGCGGAATCGAGGCCGCCGAAGTATTGCCATGCTGGTCGACGGTGACGACGACCTTCTCCGGCGCGAGCTTGAGCTTGCGCGCCGTGCTCATCATGATGCGCAGGTTGGCCTGGTGCGGAATCAGCCAATCGATGTCGGCTTCCTGCATGTTCGCCTTTTCCAGTGCAGCGCGTGCGGCCTTGTCCAGCACACCGACGGCGAGCTTGAACACCGCCTGGCCATCCATGCGCAGCAGCGGCGAGCCAATCACCTGGCCACCCGAGACATTGCCCGGCACGCACAGAATGTCGACATGGCTGCCATCGGCATGCAGCTCGGTGGCCAGGATGCCGGACTTGTCAGACGCTTCCAACACCACAGCGCCGGCGCCATCGCCAAACAGCACGCAGGTGGTGCGGTCATTGAAGTCCAGAATGCGGCTGAATACCTCGGCGCCCACCACCAGCACGCGCTTGGCGCTGCCGGACTTGATCATCGAGTCCGCCACCGTCAGTGCGTAGACAAAACCGCTGCACACCGCCTGCATGTCAAACACCGGGCAGCCATTGGCAATGCCCAGCTTGTGCTGCAGGATCGCGGCGGTCGAGGGGAAGACCATGTCCGGCGTCGAGGTCGCGACGATGATCAGGTCGATATCGCCGGCCTGGATATTGGCAGCCTGGAGCGCGTTCTTCGAGGCCTCCAGCGCCAGATCGCTGGCTACGACATCGGGCGCTGCAAAATGGCGCGCCTTGATACCGGTGCGCTCCACAATCCACTCGTCGGAGGTTTCCAGACCGCGCGTGGCCATCTCAGCGGCCAACTCATCATTGGTGACACGACGTGGCGGCAAGTAGCTGCCAGTGCCGATAATGCGGGAATAAATACTCATCGAATTCAGGTAGGAGACGTCACGGTTTTGGCAGCAGCATTGCTGTCTGCCGACATCAGCAGGGGCGCTGCCGTCTGAATCTTGGTCTGCACACGCCCCAGCAAATCATTGCGGGCGGCATCATAGGCGCGCCGCAAGGCATGCTCATACGCCACCGCGTCGGCCGAGCCATGGCTTTTGAAAACCAGGCCGCGCAATCCGAGCAATGCAGCCCCATTGTAGCGGCGGTGGTCCACCCGCTTCATCAAGCGCGCCAGCACCGGGTAAGCGATCACTGCGGCGATCTTCGTGAGCAGGTTGCGCTTGAACTCTTGTTTGAGCCCGTTGCTGATCATGCTGGCCACGCCTTCGCTGGCCTTGAGCGCGACATTGCCGACAAAGCCATCACAGGTCACGATATCGACCGTGCCCTTGAAGATGTCATTGCCTTCGACATTGCCGTAAAAATTGAGGTAACCCGACTGGCCAGCGGTGCGCAGCAGCTCGCCGGCGCGCTTAATGACCTCGCTGCCCTTGATGGCTTCTTCACCAATATTGAGCAGGCCAACGGTGGGGTTTTCTTTGTTTTCCAGGGCGCTGACCAAGGCCGAGCCCATGACGGCGAACTGCAGCAGATGCTCTGCACTGCAATCCACATTGGCGCCCAGGTCCAGCACCGTGGTGGCGCCGCCCTTGGCGTGGGGAAGTTGGGTGGCGATAGCCGGACGGTCGATGCCCTCCAGCGTCTTGAGCACATAACGGGCAATGGCCATCAGCGCCCCGGTATTGCCCGCCGACACGGCTGCCAGCGCGGCGCCTGTCTTCACCTGGCTGATGGCCACCCGCATCGAAGAATCCTTCTTCTTGCGCAGGGCCACTTCCACCGGGTCATCCATAGTGACCACTTCGCTTGCAGGCACGATGGTGGCACGCTCGTGCTGAAAAGACTGCAATGCCTCAGCCTGCCCGACCATCAACAGATGGGCATCAGGGTGGCTATCCAAAAACTTCTTGCATGCGGGTAGCGTGACACGGATACCTGCGTCCCCACCCATGCAATCCACGGCCAGTGTGATCATTCGTTCGGTAATTCTTTGACGTTGTTCGCACCGAGTTCCAGCTCGGCGCGCAGCGCGCCGCAAACTGGCAAGAAATAAAAAAGGCCCGCGCTACTATGTAGCTGCGGGCCTTTTTTATACAGCTATGGCTTAGGCTTCCGACTTGTTCTTCAGCACTTGGCGGCCACGGTAGAAACCGTTGGGGCTGATGTGGTGACGCATGTGGGTTTCACCGGTGGTGGGTTCCACAGCGATGCCAGGCACGTTCAGTGCGTTGTGCGAACGGTGCATGCCGCGCTTGGAAGGGGATTTCTTGTTTTGTTGAACAGCCATGATGGCTCCTGAGTCTTGAAAGGGTTGGTGACATGGCCTGCGCAATCACAAACGCATGCCCGAAATTTACGCGACTAGCCCATTAAAGACACGAGGGATTCGCGCGAAGCCTCAAATTATAGCAAAGATCGCAAGCAGGCTTCAAGCCACCCGAACTAGGATTGGTTTTTATCGATGCGCAGCGATGCCAGCGCCGCGAAGGGATTGGCTTTTTCCGCAGGGCGGTCGTCAAAATCCTGGGTGGCGGACTCCAGCTTCACATCGACGGGGCAGATATCGTGCATCGGCACCATAGGCAGTGCCATCAGCAACTCATCCTCGATCAGCTCCAGCGCATCGATCTGGGGCGCCAGCACCAGCACATCTTCTTCGCTCTCGTCATCGAGCGCTGCCGCCGTGGCCTCGTCCTTTACAAAACGGAAGGAGCGGCTGCTTTCCACCGCTACATCCACCGGGCGCATGCAGCGCTGGCACTGCAGCTGCACCTGGGTTTCGGCATGCAGATGCAGCCAGGCCTGGCCGGGGCCGCCGGTCGATTCCACCCATTCACCATCGAGCACCCAGCGCACGGGCTCGGCCGCAGCGGCCTCGCCGCGCTGGTCTTCGGCCAGCAAGCGGGCCAGCTGCCCCAGGGGCAACTCGCCTTCCAGCGAAGCGTTTTGGTGGGCAAAAGCCTTGATCTCAAGGCGATTGACTGAAAATTCCTTTGTCATGCGCGCCAGTGTAAGAGAATCTGGGCATGTCTGAATCCCTGATGCCCCGCGCCCTTGTACTGGGCTCCACCTCCCGCTACCGGCGAGAGCTTCTGTCGCGCTTTCGCCTGCCCTTCGAGACGGCCTCGCCCGATGTGGATGAAACCCCACAGCCCGGCGAAAGCCCGGCCGCGCTGGCGCTGCGCCTGGCGCTGGCCAAGGCCCATGCGGTGGCCGCCCAGTACCCTGATGCGATCGTGATCGGCTCGGACCAGGTGGCCGACCTGCACGGCCAGCCGCTGGGCAAGCCGATGGTGCATGACAGAGCCGTGGCGCAGCTGCGCGCGATGAGCGGGCAAAGCATGCAGTTTCACACCGCCGTGGCCGTGGTCTGCCAGGCCACGGGCTTTGCGCAGGCCGATACCGCTGTGGTGCGCACCGTGTTCCGCCCGCTCGAAGACGCTGAGATCGAGCGCTATCTGTTGGCAGAAACGCCCTATGACTGCGCCGGCAGCGCCAAGAGCGAAGGCCTGGGCATCACCCTGCTCGACGCCATCGAAAGCGACGACCCCACCGCCTTGATCGGCCTGCCCTTGATCCGCACAGCCCGTTTGCTGCGCGCCGCCGGATTGGTGTTGCCATGAACCAACAAACCACCAAAGGCCGCCTGTTCCTGGTGCCGACCCCACTCGATTTTGGCTGCGCCACCGAGGCGCCGCTCACCGATGTGCTGCCGC
The DNA here is from genome assembly GCF_000410635.1 of Comamonas sp. B-9. NCBI lineage: Bacteria > Pseudomonadati > Pseudomonadota > Betaproteobacteria > Burkholderiales > Comamonadaceae > Comamonas > Comamonas sp. B-9. The sequence goes on along the minus strand of NZ_KE148638.1, from coordinate 6,223 downwards.
TGCACACCGTGCAAGCCGCCGCCCGCATCACCCACTGGGTCTGCGAGAACGCCAAAAGCTGCCGCGCCTTTCTCAAGCGGGTGGATGCGGCAGCACCCCTGGCGCTGCCGCTGCAGCAGCAAAACATTGCCGAGCTGCCGCGCGAAGCCCATAAAAAAGGCGACCACCACCCGCAGACCAGCGCTGGCAGCGACAGCAGCAGCCTGATTGCCGCTGCGCTGCAAGGCCATGATGTGGGCCTGGTGAGTGAGGCGGGCATGCCCGCGATTGCCGACCCCGGCAGCTCGGTGGTGCGCGCCGCCCATGACGCGGGCATCGACGTGGTGCCGCTGGTTGGTCCCACCTCGCTGCTGTTGGCACTGGCCGCCAGCGGACTCAACGGCCAGAACTTTGCATTCGTCGGCTATGTGCCCAGCGATGCCTCCGATCGCAGCACCCGCCTGCGCGAGCTCGAGCAACTGGCGCTGCGCCAGGGCCAGACCCAGATCTTCATCGAGACGCCCTACCGCAACCAGGCGCTGCTGGGCGCCTTGCTGCAGACCCTGCAGCCCAACACACGCCTGTCCATCTCCAGCGGATTGACCCTGGAGAGTGCCAACACGCAAAGCCGCCTGGTCAAGCAGTGGAAGCCGCTCAACACCCACCTGGACAACCGCACCCCCATGGTGTTTGCCATTGGCCGCTAAGGCTTGTTAATGGCTGCAGCCGTTGCGGCACGCCCATGACAAAGCGGTGCCTGGGCACCGCTTTGTCATTCAAGCCTTGAAGGCTGTCAGCGCACGCTGGGCAGCAGCGACATCGAGCGCAGGGTGCCGACCGCGCCCGCGCCGACCGAGGCACCAAAACGCTTGGCAAAGCGCTCGGCCACATTGTCGCGGCGGGTGTAATCCACCACCTCTTCGGCACCCACGACATCGCGGGCCACCTGGTCGAGGCTGCCCAGGCCATCGGCCAGGCCCAGCTTTACGGCCTCCTGGCCCGTCCAGAACAGGCCGCTGAACGTGTCCTCGGTTTCCTTCAAGCGGTCACCCCGGCCCTGGCGCACCACCTGGATGAATTGCTGGTGAATCTGGCTCAGCATCTGCTGCGCATAGGCCTTTTGCTTGTCGTTCATGGGGCTGAATGGATCGAGCATGCCCTTGTTGGCGCCAGCGGTGAGCAAGCGGCGCTCCACGCCCAGCTTGTCCATCGTACCGGTAAAACCAAAGCCATCCATCAGCACGCCAATGCTGCCCACGATGCTGGCCTTGTCGACATAGATACTGTCAGCCGCAGAGGCAATGTAATACGCGGCAGAGGCGCAGGACTCCTCGACCACCGCATACATCGGCTTCTTGTACTGGGCCTTGAGGCGCACGATCTCGTCATTGATCATGCCCGCCTGCACGGGGCTGCCGCCGGGCGAGTTGATCAGCAGCACCACGGCCTTGGCGCCGTCATCTTCAAAAGCGGTGCGCAGGGCCGCAATCACAAATTCGGCACTGGCGTCCGCGCCGGAGGCGATCTCCCCCTTGAGCTCGACAACAGCCGTGTGCTCGGTCGAGGTCTTGGCGGCCGATCCGTCCGAACCAAACAGGTAGCTGACAAACGCAACCACCAGACCCAGCCAGACCAGGCGGAAGAAAATCTTCCAGCGGCGCGCTGCGCGCTGCTCCTTGAGCGTGTCAAAGGCCAGGCGCTCCAGCACCGAGCGCTCCCAGCCCGGGCTGGGTGCTGCGGCAGCGGCAGGCGCCGCAGCGGCCGTCTGCCCCCACAGGTCGGGCGCCGGCGGCGGATTGTGCTGAGGGTTGTTGTCCATGGGGTTCATCTTAAAAATCAAGAGGTTGGAGACGGTTATCCGTGTGCCAATAGACCACGCCATCACTCTCACTCAGCGCAACCTTGACCAAACCGCCACGACAGGGGCCGCCGGCACAGGCTCCAGTATCGGGCACATAGGCGGCGCCATGGGTGGCGCAGAGCAACCAATTACCTGTGTCGTCGAAAAAACGCCCGGGCTGGTAGTCCATCTCCATCGCAACATGGGTGCAGCGGTTCAGATAGGCATGGACTCCCGCGTGGTAGCGGATGGCAAAGGCCTGGCAGGTCTGACCGGCATAGACCACATCAAAGGCCACCGCGCGCCCACCGTGCAGCAGCGCATCGCTCTGGCACAAAGCAATCATCTGCGCCGGTACTTCCGCCATCACCGCACCTGTTCACCGAGGTTCATCTGACTGTACATACAGACAGTAATTGCACCATAGCTAGGCATGATCCGCCATCCACTGTTGCAGTTCAGCAACGGTATGGGCCACATACAAGGGTTTGAAGGCCTCAAAACCCGCATGGTGGTGGGCGCCATAGCTCACCCCCACGCTGGCGCAGCCGGCATTGACGGCCATTTGCAGGTCATGCGTGGTGTCACCCACCATCAATACGCGTTCGGGCGCCACATCCAGCTCGGCCATCAGCTCCTGCAGCATCAGCGGATGGGGCTTGCCAGCCGTCTCGTCCGAGGTGCGCGTCGCATGGAAGCGCCCCTTGAGCAAGGTCGTATCCAGCACCCGGTCCAGTCCCCGGCGGTTCTTGCCGGTAGCAATAGCCAGCAGGTGGCCGCTGGCGGTCAGCTGGTCGAGCAGCTCCAGCACGCCGTCAAACAAGGTCACCTGCTCCTGGCGCTTGAGGAAGTGCAGGCGGTAGCGGTTGGTCAGCGCCACCATCTGGTCCTCCGGCACATCGGGCGCGGCATGGCGCAGCGCGCTTTGCAGGCTCATGCCGATCACATACTTGGCATCCGCCAGGCTGGGCACCGTCCCCCCCACATCCCGCACCGCATCCTGGATCGACAGCGCAATGGCCGCCGTCGAGTCAAACAAGGTGCCATCCCAGTCAAAGGCAATCAGGTCAAATTGGCGGGCCATCGGGTGCTCTTTCTCTAGCTGTCACAAAATTCATCAATCGGCCGCCGAGGCCGCCGCCACAAAGTCCGCCAGCTCTGGCGGCAGCTCGGCGCCCAGTTGCACGCGCTCTGCCGTCTGCGGGTGGTTGAACTGCAGGCGCCAGGCGTGCAGGAACATGCGCTTGAGGCCGTGCTTGGCCAGGCGCTTGTTCAGATCGAAGTCGCCATATTTCTCATCGCCGGCAATCGCATGGCCGCTGCTGGCCAGGTGCACGCGGATCTGGTGGGTGCGGCCAGTCTTGATCGTCACCTCCAGCAGGCTCATCGCCGGCAGGCCCAGCTGGTGCCGGGCGGCAAATACTTTTTGTACCTTGACCAGTGAGACCGAGCGCATGCCCTCGGGGTCGTCGGCCGTCGTGGCGCGCACGCGGCGCTCGCCATCGGGCAGCAGGTATTTGCGCAAGGGGGTGTCGATCACCTTCTTGTTGGCCGGCCATTCGCCGATGACCAGCGCCAGGTAGGTCTTGCCGGTCTCCCGCTCGCGGAACTGGTCCTGCAGATGGGTCAGCGCCGAGCGCTTCTTGGCGACCAGCAGGATGCCTGAGGTTTCGCGGTCGAGCCGGTGCACCAGCTCCAGAAAGCGGGCATCGGGGTGGGCGCGGCGCAGCTGCTCGATCACGCCAAAGCTGACGCCCGAGCCGCCATGCACGGCCACGCCAGCGGGTTTGTTGATCGCCAGCATGACATCGTCATCGAGCAACAAGGGAAACTCCCTAGCTGGCACCGCGCGCTCGGCTTCTTCAGGTTTTGCTGCGACGCGCACCGGCGGAATCCGCACCACATCGCCGGGCTGGACGCGAGTGTCCGCTGTCGCGCGGCCCTTGTTGATACGGACTTCACCCTGGCGGATGATGCGGTAGACATGGGTCTTGGGTACGCCCTTGAGGTGGCGCATCAGAAAATTGTCCAGGCGCTGGTCTGCGTCGTCGGGATGGACCTCGACCAGCCTTACAGCCACTGGGGGTGCTTGTGGACTACGGGGCTCGCCCGGTTTGCCCCCTATAATATGTTTCACCTGCGCGATAGAGTTATTGGTTTACCGGTGAGCAGTTTAATTCACCCACCAGTACCCGCACAGGCCGGTCGATGTCTGGCTGATCGCCTTGCCGCCCCACCTGCATACCAAAAGATTGCGCAGGGGACGCCAAGTGAATCAGGCGGACAGACACATTGAAACAACGAAAAAACAGATTTTTGGCGACAGCTGTCGCAAAGGCCTGCAACCAGGCCCCGCCCAGCTGATCGTCTTCACACCAAACATGTTGATTTTGTGGGCTTGGATGGCAACTCTCTGGCACAGCAGCAGCTGTGCGCCAGTGCGTCTTGCTGTGCCCGCTGTGCGCATGTTCTCAGGGCAAATATCCCAGCCGGAGGCAGCCCAGCGCTGGCTGGCTGCTTATTTACATGCCCTCTCCCGCGTGCCTAGATCCCCTGTGCTGACATAAGTATTACCAGCAAACATGACACGCTCTGTGAATTCTTTCGTTTCTCTGCGTCTGTCCCGGCATCTGTGGCTCCAGTAAGAGCCTGTTTATTGTTGGGATTGGAGACAGGTGCCTGACTGACAAAGGCAGCCTGTCCCGCATTACGAAGGACGCGCATCATGAAACGGATGCTGATCAACGCCACGCAAGCTGAAGAGCGCCGCCTCGCCATTGTTGATGGCCAAAAGCTGCTGGACTACGAAATTGAAATCGAAGGCCGCGAACAACGCAAAGGCAATATCTACAAAGCCGTTGTTACCCGGGTCGAGCCCTCGCTGGAAGCCTGTTTTGTCGACTACGGCGAAGACCGCCACGGCTTTCTGCCCTTCAAGGAAATCTCCAAACAGTATTTCGCCGAAGGCGTCTCCCCCAGCCAGGCCCGCATCAATGATGTGATCAAGGAAGGCCAGGAGCTGATCGTCCAGGTCGAGAAGGAAGAGCGTGGCAACAAGGGCGCGGCCCTGACCACCTTCATCTCGCTGGCAGGCCGCTATGTGGTGCTGATGCCCAACAACCCCCGGGGTGGTGGTGTCTCGCGCCGCATCGAAGGCGACGAGCGCGCCGAGCTCAAGGAGGCGATGGACCAGCTCGAGTACCCCAAGGGCATGTCCATCATCGCACGCACGGCTGGCATTGGCCGCAGCGCGCCTGAGCTGCAATGGGACCTGAACTACCTGCTCAAGCTCTGGGGCGCCATCGACGGCGCTGCCAAGTCGGGCAAGGGCGCCTTCCTGATCTACCAGGAATCGAGCCTGGTGATCCGCGCGATCCGCGACTATTTCCACAATGACATCGGCGACATCCTGATCGACACCGATGACATTTATGAACAAGCCCAGCAGTTCATGGCCCATGTGATGCCTGAGCACGCTGCCCGCGTCAAGCGCTACCGCGATGATGCGCCGCTGTTCAGCCGCTTCCAGATCGAGCACCAGATCGAGTCGGCCTACTCGCGCACCGTGACACTGCCATCGGGCGGCGCCATCGTGATCGACCACACCGAAGCGCTGGTCTCCATCGACGTGAACTCGGCCCGCGCCATCAAGGGCGGCGACATCGAGGAAACCGCCACCCGCACCAACCTGGAAGCCGCTGACGAAGTGGCCCGCCAGATGCGCCTGCGCGACCTGGGCGGCCTGATCGTGATCGACTTCATCGACATGGAAGAGTCGAAGAACCGCCGCGATGTGGAAAGCCGCCTGCGTGACGCGCTGCGCCAGGACCGCGCCCGCGTGCAGTTCGGCACCATCAGCAAGTTCGGCCTGATGGAGATGAGCCGCCAGCGCCTCAAGCCGGCGCTGAGCGAAGGCGCCCACATCAACTGCCCACGCTGCGGCGGCTCCGGCCACATCCGCGACGCGGAAAGCTCGGCGCTGCAGATCCTGCGCATCATCCAGGAAGAGTCGATGAAGGACAACACGGCAGCGGTGAACTGCCAGGTGCCTGTCGAAGTCGCCTCCTTCCTGCTCAACGAAAAGCGCACCGAAATCCAGAAGATCGAGCTCAAGCAGCGCGTGTCCGTCACCATGGTGCCCAACAAGGCGCTGGAGACCCCGCACTACAAGCTCGAGCGCATGAAGCACGACGACCCGCGTCTGGACTCGATGGAAGCGAGCTACAAGCTGGCCGACCCCGAAGAGGAAAGCCGGGGCTTTCCCCGCCGCTCGCAAGAGCCGACCAACAAGCAGACCCCCGTCATCAAGGGCGTGCTGCCCGATGCACCGGCACCGATTGCCGAGCCACGCCCAGCGCCCGCTGCCCGTACGGCCAGCCCGCAACACGGCAAGCCCGCTGGCAG
>NZ_APCR01000308.1:0-35322 GCF_000410635.1 Comamonas sp. B-9 | reverse complement strand
GGCGGGCGAATCACAGTCGCGCAACAGCGACAGCCCGGTGCACCCACCGACCTGATACTGTTCGCATGCAGACCCCCTCCAGCACAACAGCGCTCCCCCCGGGCCCTCTCGCCACCAGCGCGCTGTTGCGCGCACCGCGCCTGGCGCGGCGCATGGCCTGCTGGTTGTACGAGGGCATGCTGATGTTTGGCGTGGTCTTCATGTCGGGCTACCTCTACAGCTCGCTGAGCCAGACCCGCAATGCGATGGACAACCGCCATGGCCTGCAGCTGTTCCTGTTCATCATCTTTGGCATCTATTTCACCTGGTTCTGGCACAAGGGCCAGACCCTGGCGATGAAGACCTGGCAGATCCGCATCGTGGATCGGAATGGCCAGCCGTTGACGCAGAGCCGCGCGCTGCTGCGCTATGTCTGCAGCTGGCTGTGGTTTCTGCCGCCGCTGGTCGTCAGCATGCCCTTTGGCCTGCCGGTAGGCGAAATCGTCGTGCTGCTGAGCGGCTGGATCGTGGTATGGGCGCTGGCCAGCCGGCTACACCCGCTGCAGCAGTTCTGGCACGATGCGCTCGCGGGTACCCGCCTGGTCAGCGCCGAGCGCCCTGCGCCAAAAAGCACGGCGCCTGATCCGTCGGACTAGATGGACCCCTGTTGCGCCGGCGATGCTGGGCGCAAGAGCCACGCAGCGCGCCGATCAAATGCTGCAGTGCAATAATATGCTTTGTGTCGCCTGCGCTGTGCCATGATGGGCGACTACCACGCTCCCTATGAACCAGCCCGATCCCCGCCCCCCCTCCGAGCCCGCCGCGCCAGCGCACAGCCTGGCCGACATCCACGCCGCCAACCCGCAAAAAAGCCGCACGGGCCTGACACGGGTCTGGCATGCCGCTGGTTATTCGCTGCAAGGCCTGCGGGCCGGCTGGGCCGAAAAGGCCTTCCGCATGGAAGCCCTACTCGCGCTGCTGATGCTGCCCGCCTCCGTATGGCTCGCACGCGACTGGCGCGACTGGGCCTTGCTGATCACCCCGGTTTTTCTGGTGCTGATCGCCGAGCTGCTCAACACCGGCATCGAGATGGCGATGGACCGCTTTGGCCCCCAGTGGCATGCACTGGCCAAGAAGGCCAAGGACATGGGCAGTGCTGCCGTGTTCCTGGCGCTGGTGCTGTGCGCTGCGGTGTGGCTGCCTGCCTTGTATGAAAGATTGCTGAAATGACCAACTCCCCAAGCTTTTCGATGTGCGTTTACTGCGGCTCGCGCCCCGGCAAGGCCGACGCCTTTGGCGAGGCCGCCCAGGCCGTGGGCCACTGGATCGGCAGCCATGGCGGCCAGCTGGTCTATGGCGGCGGCAAATCGGGCCTGATGGGCACGGTGGCCCGCGCCACGCGCGAGGCCGGCGGCCGCGTGGTCGGCGTGATCCCCAAGGCGCTGGTGGACCGCGAGCTGGCCAATGAGCTCTGCGACGAGCTGCATGTGGTCACCACGATGCACGAGCGCAAGGCGATGATGGCCGAGCGCAGCAATGCCTTTATCGCCATCCCTGGCGGCATCGGCACCTTCGAAGAGCTGTATGAAATCTGGACCTGGCGCCAGCTGGGCTACCACGACAAGCCCATCGGCATCCTCAACGCCCATGGTTACTACGACGGCATGCTGCAGTTCCTGCAGCAGTGCGTGGGCCAGGGCTTTATGGACGAGTGGCAGATGGGCCTGATCAAGAGCGGTGACGACCATGCCGCACTGCTCGCCCAGCTGGTCGAAGAGGCCGGTCTGTCGCAGCAAAGCGATGCGCTGCGTGCCGTGATCTAAACCGCGCCCCGCAGACACCAAAAAGCGGCCCGTTGAACGGGCCGCTTTGCTTTTGCGGGGTCAGCACCGCCGCTTTGGAATGAAGCGGCAGCGGTGCTGGGGTCCGACCGCTTAGTCGTTGTCCGCCACCGTTTTGGCAAACGCAATGCCGATCAGCGAGATCACTGCGGTGCCCACGATGTACCAGGCCACCGGCACCCAGGAGCCGTTGTATTTGTTGAGCAGCCAGGTGGCGAGCAGGGGCGCAGTGCCGCCGGCCAGCGCCGCGCCAATCTGGTAGCCCAGCGTGATGCCGGTGTAGCGCACACGGGTCGAGAAAATCTCCGAGAACAAGGTGCCCAGCACGGCGGTGATGGGCGCCCAAACGAGACCCAGGCCGACGACGGTGGCGATGACCAGGCTGGTCATCGTGCGCTGCTCGAGCAGCATGAAGTACGGGAAGGTGAAGGCGGCCATTACCAGGGTGCCCGCCACAAACATGCGCTTGCGGCCAATGCTGTCCGACAGCCGCCCCATCAGCGGGATCATCAAGGTGGTGAGCAGGGTGGCGATGGTCACCGCATTGAGCACCGAGATGCGCTCAAAGCCCAAGGTGGCCGTGGCGTAGCTGACGATAAAGGTCGAGAAGATATAGAACGGCGCCGTTTCGACAAACTTGATGGCGACGGCCACCAGCACCGCGCGCCAGTGGTAGCGCAGGGTTTCGACCAGCGGGATCTTGGCCACATTGCCGCTGGCCTTGGCCTGCTTGAACGCGGGGGTCTCATCAATGCCCTTGCGGATCCACAGGCCCAGGAACACCAGGATGGCGCTCAGCAGGAAGGGCACACGCCAGCCCCAGGCCAGGAACTGGTCATCGGGCAAGGTGCTCATCACGGTGATGGCCAAGGTGGCCAGCACCATGCCGATGGTCACGCCCATCTGCGGCACGCTGCCAAACAGACCCTTGCGGTTCTTGGGTGCGTATTCGTAGGCCAGCAGCAGCGCGCCGCCCCACTCACCACCAATGCCCAGGCCTTGCACCAGGCGCAGCACGATCAGCAGGATGGGTGCCCATATGCCAATTTGCTCATAGCCCGGCAGCAGGCCGATCAGCACCGTGGCGCCGCCCATCAGCGACAAGGTGATCACCAAGGTCTTCTTGCGCCCGATGCGGTCCCCGATGTGCGAGAAGATAAAGCCGCCCAGCGGCCGGATGAAGAAGGTCAGCGAGAAGGTCAGGTAGGACAGCATCAGCCCCACGACCGGGTCGGTGGTCGGGAAGAACACCTTCCCGAACACCAGCGCCGCCGTGGTCGCATAGAGGAAATAGTCAAACCACTCGATGGAGCTGCCCATCAGACTGGCAATCAGTACTCGCTTGTTGGTGGCCGCAGACGCTGCTGGCTCGGTCGAAGATGTGCGCATGGAAGGGATGTGAACAGGTAGCAAAGGAAAGGGGGAAGAGTGGCCGGGCCCGCACAGGGCCCGGCGCAGCAGATCAGGTGGCCGAGGCGCCCGAGGTACCCGCAGCGGCAAAGGCGTCAAAGGCCAGCGAGGCGGCGGCCAGGTCCTCCAGCGCCGTGCCCACGGCCTTGAACAGCGTGATCTCCTCTGCGCTGCGGCGGCCAGTGTGCTGGCTGCGGCACAGCTGCTCCAAGGTGGCAGCCAGGCCGCTGGCCTCCCAGGCGCCGCTGGCGATGGGCGCCAGAATATCGCCCGCCTTCATCAACGCCTCCGGCGTATCGACAAAAACGGTGGCGCGGGCAAAGCAGGCGTCATCGCTCTCGCGCATCGCCGGGGTAAAGCTGCCGATCAGGTCCAGGTGCACACCCGGCTGCAGCCACTCGCCATGCACCAAGGGGGCGTTGGACAAGGTGGCGCAGCTGATGATGTCGGCCTGGCGCGCCGCCTGCTCCAGGTCGGTGGCGACCGAGGCTTGCAGGCCCTGCGCCTGCAGGCGCGCCACCATCGCTTGTGCGGCCTCGGGGCGGATATCCCAGACCTGCACCTCCTGGATATCGCGCACGCAGCGGTAGGCGTCGGGCAGCAGGCTGGCCACGCGGCCGGCGCCCAGCACCAGCAGACGGCGGGCATCGGGGCGGCTGAGCCAGCGCGCGGCCAAGGCCGATGCGGCAGCGGTGCGGCGCGAAGTGATGGCATCGCCATCGAGCACCGCCAGCGGGGCGCCGGTGGTCGCGTCGTACAGGATAAAGACCGAATGCAGACCCGGCAGGCCCCGCGCCTGGTTGCCCGGGAAGATGGACACCGTCTTGACCCCCATGCGCTTGCCGGTCTGCCAGGCGGGCATCAGCAGCAGGATGCCGTCGTCGGCGCTCGTCTGGCCGGCGATCTGGTGGTTGTGGCGCAGTGGCACTTCGCAGCCGGCGATGAACATCTGTTCCAGACAGTCGATCAAGGCCGCCATGGGCAGGTGTTGCGTGGTGTGGGTGGAGTCCAGGATCTGCATGTGGCGCAATAAATCTACTAAAGAGAATTAATTTTCGTATACGAAATTTAATGCAGTTTGAGACAATAAATTTCTTAAATCCGTTCTTTCTGTCTAGGGTTTACCCGAGAATTGGGCCTAAAACACGGCCGCCACGGCTGCGCTGCGCCAACGGCCAGCGCAGCGCCCCCTACACTGGCGAGCACCACAAGAGCCTGCCATGCCCCACGCCCCCCTGCCCCACCACAACGCCGGCGCCGATGCCACCACCGATGTGCTGGCCACCAAGCTGCGCCTGCTGCGGCGCAATGCCGATCTGACCTTGCAGCAGCTGAGCCAGCGCTGCGGCATCTCGGCCTCGGCGCTGTCCAAGATCGAGCACGGCCAGCTCTCGCCCACCTATGAAAAGATTGCGGCGCTCGCGCGCGGGCTGGATGTGGACGTGGGCGAGCTCTTCAGCCCGCTGCAGCAAACGGGCCTGCGCGCGCGGCGCAGCATCACCCGCCAGGGCGATGGCCTGGTGCACCGCACGCCGCAATACGTCTATGAGCTGCTGCATGCCGACCTGGCCGACAAGCGCTTTATTCCGCTGCTCACCACCATCAAGGCCCATGAGCGCAGCGCCTTTCCCCAGTTGCTGAGCCACGATGGCGAGGAGATGCTGTATGTGATGCGCGGCAGCGTGGTCATCCACACCGACAGCTATGCGCCGCTGGAGCTGGCCGCTGGCGACTCCTGCTATTTCGACAGCGTCATGGGCCATGCCTGCATCTCGGGCGGCGATGAGGATGCGCAGGTGCTGTGGATCTGCTCGCACACCACGATCAAGCCCTGAACCCGCTGCCCAGCAACCGGTAGCAGGCATGAAAAAAGCGCCTGGCTTGCCAAGGCGCTTGTGCGGATGCGGGTGGGGCCCCGATCAGACCGCAGCTTCGTCCAGATCACCGGTACGGATACGGATCACGCGCTCGACCTCGGTGACGAAAATCTTGCCATCACCGATCTTGCCGGTGCGGGCGGCGTTGACGATGGCGTCCACACAGCGGTCCACATCCTCGTCCTTCACGGCGACTTCGATCTTCACCTTGGGCAGAAAGTCCACGACATACTCCGCACCACGGTAGAGCTCGGTGTGGCCCTTCTGGCGGCCAAAGCCCTTGACTTCGCTGACGGTCAGACCGGTCACGCCCACATCCGCCAGAGCTTCACGCACCTCGTCCATCTTGAAAGGTTTGATAACGGCGGTAATCATTTTCATAAAGCTCTCCTGGGATGGGCATATACACGCTGCGCAGGCGATGCGCGCAGCAACTGGGGCTATTGTGCGTCAAGATTCCGGCTTCGGCACCTCCGGGGCCAAATCTCCAGGCATTGGCTTCCCAGGCCCTGGCCCCATCCGATCTCTAAACGCCGTCCAGCCGCAGGTCCAAACGGGCTGCCAGCGCTTGGCTTTGGGCGTTCAGGCCGGTCACCCGCACGGCGCTGCCATGCTTGCGCAGCCGCGCGCAGACCTTGGCGAGCGCCTGCACGGCCGTGATGTCCCAAAGATGCGCCTGCGCCATGTCGATGCGCACCGGCCGGCCCTCGATCTCGCGCACATCAAAGGCATCAACCAGCAGATCGGCCGACGCAAAGAACAGCTGGCCGCGCACGGCGTAGACCAGCTCGGCATCGCCGCTGCGCTGCACCTGCAGCAGCCTGGACACCTTGAACATGAAGAACACACCGCTCAGCAGCACGCCCACCGCCACACCAGCGGCCAGGTTGTGGGTGGCGATGGTGACCACCACGGTGGCAAGCATCACCAGGCTCGACAGCTTGGGATGTTTGAGCAGCGCGCGGGCCGATCCCCAGTCCAGCGTCGAGGCCGACACCATGACCATGATTGCGACCAGCGCCACCACCGGCACCTGGGCCACCCAGGGCTTGAGCAGCACCATCAAGCCCAGCAAAAAGGCACCGGCAAACAAGGTGGACAGCCGGCCGCGCCCGCCATAGCGCACATTGCTCACACTCTGGCCAATCATGCCGCAGCCTGCTATGCCACCAAAGCAGCTGGCCGCGATATTGGCCAGGCCCAGGCCGCTGCATTCGCGGTTCTTGGCGCTGGGGGTATCGGTCTGCTCATCGACCACGCTGGCCGTCATCAAGGATTCGAGCAGGCCCACCATCGCAATGGCCAGCGCCGGCAGCGCAATCAGCTGCAGGGTCTGCAGCGACAGCGGCACATCGGGCAGCGCCCAGCTGGGCAAGGTAGCGGGCAGGTGGCCCAGGTCGGCCACGGTCTTCAGGGGCAGGTCCAGCGCATGGGCTGTGCCCGTCAGCACCAGGATGCAGATCAGCGGCGACGGGATGGCCGTGCTGATGCGTGGCAGGCCGTAGATGACCACCAGGCCCAGCGCCAGCATGGCCCAGGTCGCGCCATTGGCCCCCACCAGGTGCGGCAGCTGGGCCGCAAAAATAAGCACGGCCAGCGCATTGACAAAACCGGTGCGCACCGAGCCCGAGACAAAGCGCAGCAGCACGCCCAGGCGCAGCCAGCCAAACAGCACCTGCATGGCGCCCGCCAGCAGGCCCGCTGCCAACAGGTACTGCAGGCCATGGGCCTGCACCAAGGGCGCTGCGACCAGGGCCACCGAGCCGGCAGCGGCCGACACCATGGCCGGCCGCCCGCCCGCAAAGGCAATCACGATGCTGATGACAAAGGAGGCGAACAGGCCCACCGATGGATCGACCCCGGCGACAAAGGAAAAGGCGATGACCTCGGGGATCAGCGCAAAGGTGGCGACCGCGCCGGCCATCAGCTCGCGCGGCACGCTCGGCGCCCACTGGGCGCGAAAATAATGAAGAAAAGGGGACATGGCAAAGCGCGCACCCGGCAGCGCCGGGTACAGCTCCAAAAAGACGAAGGAATGGCGGCGGCGCAGGCGGGCCGCGCGATGCCGCGATCATAGGAATTGAGGGACGCGCGCCGCGCTATGGCGGATTGAGCCGCGAGAAGCCCGACTGGCGCGTGGCCACCTGGCGCGCGATGCGTGCGCGCACAAAGCTCAGGAAACGCGCAGCCCCCAGCCGCCCCGCGTCAGGCGCGAGGGGTGGGCAGGCACAGCGCATCAAAGGCATGGGCAAGGGGGGGAGCGACCTGGCCGCTCAGCCCCGGAAACCGTTGGTGATGGGGTAGCGCCAGTCGCGGCCAAAACCCCGGGCCGACAGGCGCGGGCCGACGGCAGCCTGGCGGCGCTTGTATTCGTTGATGCGGATCAGGCGCACCACCCGCTCCACATCGGCGCGGGGGTAGCCGGCGGCCACAATGCTGTCGATGTCGGCGTCCTGCTCCATATAGCGCGCAATGATCGCATCCAGCACTTCATAGGGCGGCAGGCTGTCCTGGTCCTTCTGGTCCGGGCGCAGCTCGGCACTGGGCGGGCGGGTGATGATGCGCTCGGGGATCGGGTTGCGGCCAGTGCCATAGGGGTCATGGGCATTGCGCCAGCGCGCCAGCTCAAACACACGGGTCTTGGGCACATCGCGCAGCACCGCAAAGCCGCCGGCCATGTCGCCGTACAAGGTGCAGTAGCCAGTGGCCATCTCGCTCTTGTTGCCGGTGGTCAGCACGATGGAGCCAAACTTGTTCGACAAGGCCATCAGCAAGGTGCCCCGGATGCGGGCCTGCAGGTTTTCCTCGGTCGTGTCTTCGGCGCGGCCGGCAAAATCCTGCGCCAGTGCGGCCTTGAAGGCTTCGAACTGGGGCGCAATCGAGATCTCTTCATAGGCCACCGACAGACGCTCGGCCATCTCGCGCGCATCGATCCAGCTGATGTCGGCCGTATAGGGCGACGGCATCATCACCGTGCGGACCTTGTCGGCCCCCAGCGCATCGACCGCAATGGCCAGCACCAGGGCCGAATCGATACCGCCCGACAAACCCAGCACCGCACCGGGGAAACCGGTCTTGCCCAGGTAGTCGCGCACCGCCACCACCAAGGCCTGCCACAGCTGCTGGTTGGTATCGCCAGGCTGGGCGATGGGGCCGGACAGCTGCAAGCCCGTAGCCGTGGCCTCGACCTGCACCGACAGCAGATGTTCCTCAAAACCCGGCGCGCGGGCGGCCACCTGGCCATCGGCATTCAACGCAAACGAGTGGCCATCGAACACCAGCTCGTCCTGCCCACCCACCAGGTGGGCATAGACCAGCGGCAAACCGGTCTCGCGCGTGCGCTCGGCCAGCAGGGCCTCGCGGTGGCCGGGCTTGTCCATCTGGAACGGTGAGGCATTGATGACCGCCAGCAACTGCGCACCCGCCGCCTTGGCCGCCCGCGCGGGCTGGCTGGCCCAGGCGTCTTCACAGATCAGCAGGCCAATGCGGCTGCCCGCCACCTCGAACACACAGGTCTGCGTGCCTTCGACAAAGTACCGGGTCTCGTCAAATTCACGGTAGTTGGGCAGCAGCTGCTTGCGGTAGCAGTCCAGCACCTGGCCGGCGCGCAGCACGCTGGCGGCGTTGTAGCAGCGGCCATGGGCGGCATGCTGCGCCGCCTGCGGATGGCCCAGCACCACCGTCAGATCCGGCCACTGCCGGCTGGCCTCCAGCACCTGCGCCACGGCGGCATCGCAGGCGGCCAGGAACGAGGGGCGTTGGAACAGGTCTTCAGCGGCATAGCCGCAAATGCCCAGCTCGGGGGTCAGCAAGAGCTGCACGCCCTGGGCCGCAGCCTGGGCCGCCGCATCAATGATCTTGCGGGCATTGCCCGGCATATCGCCCACAACAAAGTTCAGCTGGGCGCTTGCAATGGAAAAATGGGACATGGATGACTCGATGGCAAAGGGGCAGTGCACCAGGGCCACAAGGAGGCTGGGCAGGGCCCGCGCCTGGCGCAGCCAAAGAGTCTAGCCTACAAAGCCCCAGGGCTGGGAAGCGGCGCGCAAATCCCGCCAATCCGGGACAGCTGGCGCGCGGTTTGCGGGCAGAATCAGGCTTTTGCACCACTACCTGCAGCGTCCCATGAACTTTGGCAGCGACAACCAAGCCGGCGTCTCCCCCCGCATCCTGCAAACCCTGGTGGAGGCCGCCAGCGGCATCCAGTCCGCCTACGGCAACGACGAATGGAGCCAGCGCGCCGAGCAGATGCTGGGCGAGGCCTTTGGCACCCCTGTGAAAGTGTTCTTCGTCACCACCGGCACGGCGGCCAACTGCCTGGCGCTGTCCACCATCGCCCAGCCCTGGAACGCCGTGGTCTGCCACAACATGGCCCATATCGCGGTCGATGAGAACAGCGCCCCGGCCCTGTTTACCGGCGGCGCCAGCCTGCTGCCGATGGCCACGGACAACGGCAAGATCAGCGCCGAAGACCTGGCCGCGTTTGTGGAACGCACCCCCCATGACGCGCCCCACAACATGGTGATCAGCGGTTTGAGCATCTCCCAGGTGACCGAGAACGGCCTGGTCTACCAGCCCCAAGAGATTGCCGCACTGGCCGCCCAGGCGCATGCGCTGGGCCTGCGCCTGCATATGGATGGCGCGCGCCTGGCCAATGCGATTGCCGCGCTGCAGTGCCACCCGGGCGATATCACCTGGCGCGCAGGTGTCGATGTGCTGAGCCTGGGCGCGTCCAAGAACGGCGCGCTGATGGCCGAGGCGGTGGTGTTCTTCGACCCGGCGCTGGCCCAGAACTTCTCGCTGCGCATCAAGCGCAGCGGCCAGTTGGTGTCCAAGAGCCGAACCATCGGCGCGCAGTTCTGCGCCTGGCTGGAGGGCGGCCACTGGATGGAGCTGGCCCGCCATGCCAATGCGATGGCAGCCAAACTGTCGGCTGCACTCGTCGCCACGCCCGGCGTGCGCCTGAGCTGGCCCACCCAGGCCAATGAAGTGTTTGTGCGGATGCCCATTGCGCTCTATGAACATCTGCGCGCCCAGGGCGTGCGCTGCTCCGACTGGTACGCGACCAGCGTGCCGGCCGGCACCCAGTTGCAGGCGGGCGAGGTGGTGGTGCGCTTTGTCGCCTCCTGGTCCAGCAGCGATGAGGAGATCGCCGCGCTGATGGACCTGGTGCACAGCCACCAGCGCCAAGCCGCATAACCTGCCCCCTGCAGCGGCGCTGCAGGCAGACCACAATCGGGCCATGACCTCGCTGCCCGCTGACCCCACGCCCGCACCCCACCCCGGCCCCAGCCTGGAGCTGCGCATTCTGCCCAGCATGGCCGCGTTCGATGCCACCGCCTGGGATGGGCTGCTGGCCTTGCAAGAGCGCCCCACCCCCTTCATGCGCCACGCCTACCTGCAGGCGCTGGAGGACAGCGGCAGCGCCACTGTGGAGAGCGGCTGGCAGCCTTGCCACCTGAGCCTGTGGCAGGACGATGCGCTGGTGGGCGCCTGCCCGATGTACCTCAAAAGCCATTCCTATGGCGAGTATGTGTTTGACTTTGCCTGGGCGCGGGCCTATGCCGAGCATGGCCTGGACTACTTCCCCAAGGCCGTCATTGCCGTGCCCTTCACACCCGTGCCCGGCAGCCGCCTGCTGGTGGCCGATGACCGCTTTCGCGCGCCCTTGCTGCATGCCGCTACCCAGTTTTGCGAGCAGCAGCAGGTCTCCTCGCTGCACCTGCTGTTTGGCGCTGCGCCTGATCTGCAGGCGGCGGATGACATTGCGCTGATGCAGCGCGAGAACGTGCAGTTCCACTGGCGCAACCGCGATGCTGCGCAGGCCGGTGATGCCAGGCCCTACACCGACTTCGATGATTTTCTGGCCGAGCTGCAGCAGGACAAGCGCAAAAAGATTCGCCAGGAGCGGCGCAAGGTGCAGGCCGCTGGCGTCACGTTCCGCCATGCCTGCGGCAGCCAGATCAGCGCTGCCGATTGGGACTTCTTCTACCAGTGCTATGAGCGCACCTATCTGGAGCATGGCAACGCGCCCTACCTGACCCCGGCCTTCTTTGCCGCGATGCGTACCGAGATGGCGGAGCACTGGCTGCTCTTTATCGCCGAGCGCGAGGGCCGCCCCATCGCCGCCAGTCTGATCGCCATCGATGCGCCAGGCAGCGGGCCGCGCCATGCCTATGGCCGCTACTGGGGTGCGCTGGAACGGGTGGATTGCCTGCACTTTGAGGCCTGCTACTACCAGCCCATTGCATGGTGCATACGCCATGGCCTGCAATGCTTTGAAGGCGGCGCGCAGGGCGAGCACAAGATGGCACGCGCCCTCATGCCAGTGCGCACCCCCAGCGCCCACTGGCTGGCCCATGCCGGTTTTGCCCAGGCGGTAGAGCGCTATCTGGCGCGCGAGTCCCAAGGCATGGCCGAGTACCAGCGCGCGCTGCAGGACCACAGCCCGCTCAAACAGCGGCCATAAGCCCGGCCCGGGTTGGTTCGGGCTGCACCCAAGTTGTAATTAATCTTGTCGCTGTTGGCCGCGCGCTGAATGCTGTCGGCGATACCGCACAACAAGCACGACTGCGCACTGACAGCCCCTGGCAGGCCCGCTGCGCACAATGGCTACACCTCAACCAAGCAAGGAGTGACACCATGAACAAGGACCAAGTCGTAGGCAAGATCAAGGACCTGGCAGGCGAAGCACAGGCCGGTGTCGGCAAGGCCATCAACAGCCCCAGCCAGATCGCCAAGGGCAAGGCGCTGGAGGCAGAAGGCGAAATCCAGAAAAAGGCCGGTGATGTGAAAGAGAGCTTGAAAGACGCCGCCGACGCGGCCAAGAAGCGCCTCTGAGCCTGATTGACCGCCGGGGTGTAACAGCGGCCTTGATGAACGTCACTAACACATACAAATTACCGACATTGAGGCGCTCAATTTAAGGCAATATAAGCCTATTGATTCAACCGAACCCCTCCTTGGCCAGCATTCGTTGCTGGCATTTTTTTGCCCGCAGCCAAAGTGCAGGCAGCGCAAAAGCTGACTGCATGCACCTATGCAGAAATGCCAGGCATGGAGGCGGAAAAAAGGGACTGGGGGGCGCGAATCAGGCTGCTTGCGCTTGCACCGGCGCCAACGATGCCAAGGCACCCAGCAAGGCCCAGCCCAGCGGCCATTCGCCATGGCCCGATTCCACATTGATATGGCCGGCCGCGGGCACGCGCACAAAGGTGCTGCCCCAGCTTTTGGCATAGGCGCTGGCCATGCGGATGGGGCAATAGGGATCGTTGCTGCTGGCAGCCACAATGCTGGCAAAGGGCAGCGGGTTCGCGGGCACGGGTGTGAAGTCTTCAAACAGCGCGCGGCGTTCCGGATCGGCCGGTGCCACCAGCAAGGCCCCGGCAATGCGGCCGCTTTGCTGGTTGCGCAGTTGCTCAACCGCATGCACGCTGGTGATGCAGCCCAGCGAATGGGCCACCAGGATGACCGGGTGCGGCGCGGCCTCAATGGCCTCTTGCACATTGGCCACCCAGGGGCTGCGGTGGGGTTGCAACCAGTCCACCTGCTCCACACGCAAGGCACCGGCAATGCGCTCGGCCCACAGGCTTTGCCAATGGCCGGGGCCGGAGTTGCGCCAGCCCGGCACGATCACCACCGAGACCGGCGCACCCGTCTCGGCTTCACCACGCCACCCGGGCTGCACAGGCCGCTGGCCATTGCGCTGTGCGGCCGCAATGGCCGCATGGCGTGGCGGGGTGGAGGGGTTGATCGTGACAAGACAGGCACCGGACATGCATGCATTGTCAAAGCAGGCTCTTAGATCAACAACGACTATTTTTTAGTATTGTTATTTCTAAAACTAATATGAAGCAGCGCCAGGCATTCAAGTCCCATCGGTTTGGCCAATGCGCTGCAGCGGCAGGTTCTCGCCCATGAAGTCCAGAAACGCACGCTGCGCAGGCGCCATATTGCGGCGCGAGACAAAGGCCGCATGCAAGATGCCTTCGGGGATGCTCCAGCCGGCCAGCAGCTCGACCAGGTCGCCATTGGCGACCTCATCGCGCACCATGGCCGCGGGCATCCAGCAGGCGCCAATGCCGTCGAGCACCGCATATTTCAAGGTCACCAGGTCATCGGCCACATAGCGGGCCTGGTGGTGGATGGTCACATGCTCGCCTTCGGGCCCCACCAGCTGCAAGGTGCTGTTGCCATCGGCGCTGGTCAGCGACATCGTCGGGATCTTGCTGCCCAGGTCCTGCGGAGTCTGCGGCACGCCATGCACGGCCAGCAGCTCGGGGCTGGCTACCAGGCGCTGGCGCGTCATGCCCAGGCGCTTGACCACCAGGCTGCCGCTGTCATTGAGATTGGCACGCACCCGCAGCGCCACATCAATGCCCTCTTCGATCAGGTTGATGGTGCGGTTGGTCACCAGCATCTCGATGCGCACCTTGGCATAGGTACGCAAAAAGGCCGGCAGCAGCTTGCCCACCGCGCCCTGGGCCAGGGTGACAGGGCAGGACACGCGCACCGTTCCCGAGGGCTCGCGCTGGGTCTGTTCCATCTCGGCCTGGGCATTCTGCGCCGCCTCGCGCGCCGTTTGCGCATGGCGCAAAAAGGTCTCGCCGGCATCGGTCAAGGACAGCCTGCGCGTCGTGCGCTGCAGCAGCCGCACGCCCAGCTGCGCCTCCAGATCGGCAATGCGGCGCGACAGGCGCGACTTGGGCACCCCCAGCGCGCGGCCCGCCGCAGCAAAGCCGCCGCGCTCGACCACTTCGGCAAAGTAGTACATGTCGTTGAGGTCGTATTTCATCGTGAGAGGCAGCGTTAGCGCGGTCTGCGCGGGCACAGGCGGCAAAAAAGTCTGCCCATCATAGTTCTAAAAATAGAACAATCCAACCCAATTCCAGCCCTCAATCCGGCCCGCCAGCAGTGACAGAATTCAGCCATTGGCAAAAATGCTGCGAGTGCAGCAAAAGCCGTCACCTGATTGAAGGACTGACCATGAAACTGCTGCATATCGATTCGTCCATCCTGGGCGCCAACTCCGTCTCCCGCCAACTGAGCGCCGAAGCCGTCAAGGCCTGGGTCGCGGTACACCCCAACACCCAGGTCGAGTACCTGGACCTGGCCGTCAACACGCCACCCCACCTGGGCGCTGACGCACTGGGCTTTCGCACCGGCCAGGATGCCAAGACCGAAGCCGAGCGCGAGCAAAATGCCATCTCCGAAACCCTGGTGAGCCAGCTGCTCGAAGCCGACGTGATCGTCATCGGCGCGCCTTTCTACAACTTCAGCATCCCCACCCAGCTGCGCAGCTGGATCGACCGCGTGCTGCAGGGCGGCCGCACCTTCCGCTACACCGCCAACGGCCCTGAAGGCCTGGCCGGTGGCAAGAAGGTGATCGTGGTCGAATCGCGCGGCGGCATCTACTCGACCAGCGAAGGCGGCCGTGCGATGGAGCACCAGGAAACCTATCTGCAAACCATCTTCGGCTTTATCGGCATCACCGATGTGCATTTTGCCCGCGCCGAAGGCCTGGCCATGGGCCCTGAAGCCCGCGCCGCCGCCATCAGCAAGGCCCAAGCCGAGATCGCCCAGGCCGTGGCCACGCCCATGCAGCAAGCCATTGCGGCCTGATTGCTACGCGCTTGAACAGCAGGAGGCCGGGCGCCCAGCGCCCCCTCCGACTGCGGCCCGGCACCCACCACCCAGTGCCTGGGCCTTATCGCCGATCGAAGAAGAACCTTCCGATCGGCTTTTTTGCGTCTGCATGACAAGGCAAGCCACTGAATCAGCCTATTGATGCGGTGACTGAAAAATGCCCAACCCGTGGTTACAATCGGCCGCCTCTGCTGCGCTAAAACTGCCTCCCATGAGCCAACTCGGTATCGCCTTGCATGTCTGCGGGCTGTGGATTCTCTCTAGCCTCGATGCCAGTGGCAAGCTGCTGGTCCTGGCGGGGGTGCCGGTGCTGATGGTGGCCTGGTTCCGCTATGTCGGCCATGTGGTGCTGATGGGGGTGTTTGTGCTGCCCAAGCGCGGCATGGGGCTGTTTCGCACGCAGTCGCTCGCGCGCCAGGTCCAGCGCTCGGTGCTGATGATTGCCACCACCTTGCTGTTCTTCCATGTGCTGAGCATGGTGCCGCTGGCCGAGGGCACGGCGATGAACTTCATGGCCCCTTTGCTGCTGATGGTGCTGGCGCCCTGGCTGCTGGGCGAGCGGCCGCGTTGGCACCGCTGGGCAGGCGTGCTGCTGGGCTTTGTCGGCATGCTGGTGGTCATCCGCCCGGGCGGGCAGCTGTCCACCGAGGGGGCCATCTGGGGCGTGGTGACGGCCAGCACCTTCGCACTGTTCCAGATCAGCACGCGCCGCGTGGCAGCGGACGACCCGCTCACCAGCAACCTCTACGGGGGCCTGTTTGGCGCACTGGTGCTGAGCGCCTTGCTGCCCTTTTTCTGGAAGCAGCTCGATCTGACGGTCTGGCAGTGGCTGCTGCTGGCCTCCACCGGCCTGTCCGGCTTTGTCGGCCACTGGCTGCAGATCACTGCCTACAGCAAGACCAGCGCCACCTTGCTGGCGCCCTTCAACTACCTGCAGATCGTCTCGGCCACCACCTTGGGCTGGCTGATTTTTGGCCAGCTGCCCGATGCGGCAACAGCCGCCGGCATGGCCTTGATCTGCTGCGCAGGCCTGGGTGTGGTGCTGGTCGAAGTGTGGCAGCAGCGCCTGCGCAAGCGCCTGGCAGCCTGAAAAAACGGCCTCAAACAAGAGGGAAAGCGCTGGGAGCGTTGGCCCCAATACCCCAGCATTTAAGACCAGCTTCACCATTAAAGAAGTACCCCTTCGTCATTCGCGCACACCGGGGAAACCCAAATATCAAATTGATAGCGATATATGCAAACCCAATGAGCATATAGCGCCTATTCCTTGCTGCTGCGCAGGTTGCAAAAACGGACAACTTGGATTGCCGCACGCCTGAGGGGCTCGGGTGACAATTAACAATTTGGCGGCAATGCTATACATTCGGTGATGACCGTCGCACAAGCGACAAAATTCATAATTCCAGTCACCGAGACGACATGCCATGGACGATCCAATCCTGACCCCCGAAGAGCGCGAAGCCATCAACACAGGGCGCTGGTTCAGCACCCTCTCGCCGACTTTGCGCCATGACATTCTGCGCTGTGCCTATGTCAAGCGCTTCAAGGATGGCGGGTTGATCTTCTCCCGTGGCGATGAGCCCGAAGAGTGGGTGTCCGTGGCCCGGGGTTCCGCCCGCGTGAGCTCGGCATCGCTCACCGGCAAGCAGATCACCTTGACCTATGTCGAGCCAGGCACCTGGTTTGGCGATGTGGGCCTGTTCGACGACGACAGCCGCACGCATGACGTCTATGCCCATGGCGAGACCACGCTGGTCTGCGTGAGCAAGGCCGACTTCCAGCGCATTCTGCAGACCCATGTGGAGTTCTACCAGGCGCTGGCGCGCATGCATGCGCGCCGCATCCGCAGCCTCTACGGCATGGTCGAAGACCTCAACACCCTGCCACTGCGCGCACGCCTGGCCAAGCAGCTGCTGCACCTCTCGCGCAGCTACGGCGTGCCCGGCAAGGAAAGCAGCGAAACCCGCATCGGCCTGCAACTGGCCCAGGAAGAGCTGGCCCAGCTGCTGGGCGCCTCGCGCCAGCGGGTGAACCAGGAGCTCAAATCGATGGAGCGCGAGTCCTCCATCCGCATCGAGCCCTCGGGCCTGACGGTGCGCGACAGCAATGCGCTGCGCCGCATTGCTGCGTCTGAGTAAAAAACCGCGCATTCGCCCCCCCCCGGCACTGGCGGGTGGGCGCCGTACAGCACGGGCGCAACGCCCGGCTTAAAACACGCCGTAGCGGTAGGCCACATACAAAGCGGCCAACACACCGACAACGGCCAGAATGCGCATGATGCGTCCCATTGCTTGTTCTCCCTGCTTGCAATACTAAAAGGGCTCAGCCCCGGCCCAGCGCCATCGCCACACCCCGGTTGGCCAGCGCGTCAGCCCGTTCATTGCCGGGGTCACCGGCATGGCCCTTGACCCAGTGCCAGGTGATGCGGTGCTCGCCGCCATGCACCAGCGCATCGAGGCGCTGCCAGAGATCGACATTCTTCACAGGCTCCTTGCTGGCAGTGCGCCAGCCCTTGGCCTTCCAGCCCGTGATCCATTCAGTGATGCCTTTGCGCACGTACTGGCTGTCCAGATACAGCTGCACATCACAGGGGCGCTTCAAGGCTTCGAGCGCCTGAATCACCGCCATCAGCTCCATGCGGTTGTTGGTCGTGCCCAGCTCGCCACCAAACAGCTCCTTTTGCGCAGTGCCAGCGCTCAGCAAAGCGCCCCAGCCACCAGGGCCAGGGTTGCCCTTGCAGGCACCGTCCGTATAAATCACCACTTGGTTCACACCCACTCCTTGGCACTTGCCGCAATTACAGGGGGCCACTATAAGCGCATTTGCGCGCCATGTTCGGCCCCGGTGCGCAGCGCACTGCCGCCTGGCACCGCAACGCTATTCCACGCGGTGCTGCGTCTGGCTCAACCGCTCACGGGCGGCCACCGCAGGGCGCGCAGCGCCGCTGGGCGCCGGCGCCTTCCACGGCGCAGCCAGTTTGTGCATGCTGGGCACTTTTTTCACCGCCTCGGCAAAATACACCCCGCCCAGCACCGGCCAGGCCGTGGGCCCGACCCGGTCCATCCATTCACAGCGGCTCAGCCAGGCGTCACTGCGCATCGCTGGGCGAAAACAGCCAAAGCTGGCGCTTTGCAGCTCCAGCCCCAGCAGCTTGAGCCAGTCGCGCAAACGCCCATAGCCAATCAGATTGTGGTCATCGGGCATCGGCGGGAGCTTTTGCAGGCCCGGAATGCGGCGGGCCCAGGTGTGCATGCCCCAGAGGCTGGCCGGATTGATGCCGCTGATCAGCACCCGGCCCTCGGGCACCAGCACACGGGCCACTTCGCGCAGCACCGCATGCGGGTCGGCGCTCAGCTCCAAGGTATGGGGCAGCAGCACCAGGTCCAGGGTATCGGGGCCAAACGGCAGTGCATGGGCATCACACAGCAGGCTGGCAGTGGTGGCCTCTGCGGCGGCCGTGGCCAGGCCCGGCTCGCTTTGTAAAGGCGGTGCAAAGCTCTGTACATCTGCCAGGCGGCTTTGTTGCCACTGCGCGGCCTGCTCGGTCGAGTCGAGCGCCAGCCAGCGGTGGGGCGTGCGATTGTTGCGCAGCCCCTGCAGCGGGAAAAGCCCGATCTGCAGGCTATGGAAGCCAAAAATATCGGCCACGGCATCGTCGTAACATGTTTGCTCCCAGGACAGCATGTAGCTGCCCAGCGGCGTCTGCCACCAATTTTGCGTGCCTATAATTTGGTCATTCATGCATCTGTTACCTCTGCCCGCTTTCAACGACAACTACATCTGGCTGCTGCACGACGGACAGCGCGCGCTGGTCGTCGACCCAGGCCAGGCCGCCCCCGCGCTGGATGCGCTGCGCCGCCTGGGTCTGCAGCTGCAAGCCATTGTAGTGACCCACCACCATGGCGACCATACCGGCGGCGTGGCCGAGCTGCGCGAGGCCACCGGTGCCCGGGTCTACGGCCCGGCCACCGAGGACATTCCCCAGCCTTGCCAGCCCATGCGGGGCGGCGACAGGCTGGAGCTGCTGGGCCTGCCGTGGCAGGTGATCGATGTGCCCGGCCATACCGCCGGGCATATCGCTTATTACTGCGCCGATGTGGCCGGGCAGCCGGTGCTGTTCTGTGGCGATACCTTGTTCTCAGGCGGCTGCGGCCGCCTTTTTGAAGGCACGCCCGCGCAGATGCATGCATCGCTGTCGGCGCTCGCTGCGCTGCCCGCCAACACGCGGGTTTGCGCCGCCCATGAGTACACGCTGTCCAACCTGCGTTTTGCGCAGGCGGTAGAGGCCGACAACCCCGACATCGCCCATTACCTGGCGCACTGCGAGCAGCTGCGTGAGCGCGGCGTGCCCACCTTGCCTGCGCAACTTGGCAACGAGCTGCGCATCAACCCTTTCCTGCGCTGCAGCCTG
The DNA here is from genome assembly GCF_000410635.1 of Comamonas sp. B-9. NCBI lineage: Bacteria > Pseudomonadati > Pseudomonadota > Betaproteobacteria > Burkholderiales > Comamonadaceae > Comamonas > Comamonas sp. B-9. The sequence continues at coordinate 16,159 of NZ_APCR01000308.1, read as the reverse complement.
GCCACCGTGGCCCGCGCTGCGCAGCAGTTTGATCCCTCCACCCCTGGCAGCGACCCGGTCGCCGTTTTTGCCGCGCTGCGTCGCTGGAAGAACCAATTCTGATGAAGTATCTGTACCTGTGGAGCCTCAGCGCCCTGCTCGCCCTGACTGGCTGCGCCACGACCGAGACCGGCGGCCCGCCCACCGCCAATGCGGACGATGCACCGAAGATCAGCTCGGTACCGCACACCCCCAACTACCCCAGCGGCCCCTTGAGCCCCATCAATGCGGCCAGCCTGCAGGGCAATGGCGCCGTCACCAGCCTGGCCGTGCCCGATGACCTCTGGGACCGCATCCGCCGGGGCTTTGCGATGCCCGATCTGGAAAACGACCTGGTCAGCAACCAGGAGCAGTGGTATTCCAGCCGGCCCGACTACATCCAGCGCATGACCGAGCGCTCCTCCAAGTACATGTTCCACATCGTCGAGGAGCTCGAGCGCCGGGGCATGCCCACCGAGCTGGCCCTGCTGCCCTACATCGAGAGCGCCTACAACCCGCAGGCGGTCTCCAGCGCCAAGGCGGCCGGCATGTGGCAGTTCATGCCCGCCACCGGCACCTATTTCGACCTCAAGCAGAACATGTTCCGCGACGACCGGCGCGACGTGCTGGCCTCGACCCGCGCAGCCCTGGACTACCTGCAAAAGCTCTACAACATGTTTGGCGACTGGCACCTGGCACTGGCCGCCTACAACTGGGGCGAAGGCAGCGTGGGCCGCGCCATTGCGCGCAACCAGAAGCAAGGCCTGGGCGGCGCCTATACCGACCTGAGCATGCCCGACGAGACGCGCAACTACGTGCCCAAGCTGCAGGCGGTCAAGAACATCATTGCCCACCCCGAGCGCTTCCAGGCCGAGCTGCCGCTGATCGAGAACCACCCCTACTTCCAGGCCGTGACCCTGGACCGCGACATCGACACCGCCCAGGTGGCCGAGATGGCCGGCGTCACGATGGATGAGTTGAAGTCTCTCAACCCCTCGTTCAACCGCCCGGTGATCTTCAAGGCCGGCACGCCGCAGGTGCTGCTGCCCTGGGACAACGCCAATGTATTCCGCCGCAACCTGCAGGCCCATGAAAAAGGCCAGTACGCGAGCTGGACCGTCTGGACCGTGCCCAGCACCATGACCGTGGCCACCGCCGCCGGCATGGTCGGCATGAGCGAGAACGACCTGCGTGCGGTCAACAATATTCCGCCGCGCATGATGGTCAAGGGCGGCTCGTCGCTGATGGTGCCGCGCTCGGCCGCTGTCAAGCAGGATGTCTCCAGCCACCTGGCCGACAACGCCCACATTGCGCTGACCCCGGAAGTGGTCACCCGCCGCACCACCGTCAAGGCGCGCAAGGGCGACACCGTCGCCCGCGTGGCCCAGCGCTACCGCGTCACCGCCGCGCAGGTGGCCGACTGGAACGATGTCGGGGTCAAGACTGCGTTCAAGGTGGGCCACCAAGTGGTTCTGTACATGCCCGTGCGCGTAGGCGCAGCCCCCGCCACCAGCGGCGGCCATGCAGCCCGTGGCAGCCGCAGCAGCAATGCCAAAAAGCCCGCCGTGCGCCAGACGGCCACCAAGAAGGCCCCGTCCAAGCGCAGCACCAGCACCACCAAGAAAAAGCGCTGAGGCAGCCCGCGCCACACCAGCACAAGACGCTCCCCGGAGCGTCTTTTTTTATGCGCACAGACTCTGCGGACAAAGGCCGCGCACTATGCTGGGCGCAATACAAAGGAGAGCGCATGCGCGAAGGATTGGAAAAACTGCTGGCCAAGGGGCAAGACAGCGCGGTGCTGCGCTTTGGCCTGGGCCAGGCCTGCTTGAAGGACGAAGACTATGCGGCCGCCGCGCTGCACCTGGCGCAGGCCGTCGCCCAGAACCCGCAGTACTCGGCCGCCTGGAAGCTGCTGGGCAAGGCCCAGCTCGAATCAGGCGCAGCCGATGCCCGCGCGCAAGCGCAGGCCAGCTGGCAGCAAGGCCTGCAGGTGGCAGAGCAGCAGGGTGATACGCAGACCGCCAAGGAGCTCACGGTGTTCTTGAAGCGGCTCCAGAAACTGGGTGCCTCACCGGCCTAAGTTGGCCGGCCAACAAAAAAAGCGGCAAGCAGCCCAAGGCGCTTGCCGCTTTTGCTTGGCAGATGATCTGCCCAGGTGCTCAGTTGTCCAGCTTGGGGTCCAGCGCATCGCGCAGGCCATCGCCCAGCAGGTTGAAGGCCAGCACCGTCACAAAGATCGCCAGGCTCGGGAACAGCGCCACATGCGGCGCGTTGAGCATATCGCTGCGCGCCTCGTTCAGCATCGCGCCCCACTCCGGCGTTGGTGGCTGCGCGCCCATACCCAGAAAGGACAGGCTCGCTGCCGTGATGATCGAGGTGCCGATACGCATGGTGAGGTAGACGACCACCGACGAGACGGTGCCTGGCAGCAGGTGGCGCAGCATGATGACCCGGTCGGGCGCGCCAATGGAGCGCACCGCCTCGATATAGGTCTGCTGCTTGAGCGCCAGCACATTGCCGCGCACCAGGCGGGCAAAGGCGGGCACGCTGAACACCGCGACGGCCATGATCACATTGATCATGCCGTTGCCCAGGATGGCGACGATACCGATGGCCAGCAGGATGCCGGGGAAGGCAAACAGCACATCGGACATGCGCATCACGCAGCGGTCCCACCAGCCTTCGTAGTAGCCAGCCAGCAGGCCCAGGATGGCGCCAATGACCGCGCCAATGGCGACCGACACAAAGCCGGCCGCCAGCGAGATGCGCGCGCCCACCAGGATGCGGCTGAAGATGTCGCGGCCCAGCGAATCGACACCGAACCAGTGCTTGGCCGTGGGGGGAGAATTCAGCGCGTCGTAGTCAAAGAAGTTCTCGGCATCGTAGGGCACGATCCAGGGCGCCAGGACGGCCACCAGCACCAGTGCGATGATGAAGATGCCAGCGAACAAGGCCAGCTTCTGGCGCTTGAACTTGCGCCAGAACTCGGCCATCGGCGTGCGCATGCGCGTTGATGCGGCCAGGTTGGCAGGCAGGGAGGGCGCAGCAGCGCCAGCAGCAGGGGCCGCCGCCACAGGGCGGTCGGCAGATTCAGGAGCGTTCGGAGTAGTCATGGCCAAAGCACCTGCTTAGCGGTAACGGATGGTGGGGTTGATCCATGCATAAAGCAGGTCGACCACCAGATTGATCAGGATGAATTCCAGCGAGAACAGCAGCACCAGGGCCTGGATGATGGGGTAGTCGCGCATCTCGACGGCGTCGACCAGCAAGCGGCCCATGCCCGGCCAGTTGAACACCACCTCGACAACGATGGAGCCGCCCAGCAAAAAGCCGAACTGCAGGCCCATCATGGTCACCACCGGAATCATCGCATTGCGCAGGCCATGCTTGATGACGACCACGGTCTCCTTCAAGCCCTTGGCACGTGCGGTGCGCACATAGTCCTCTTTGAGGATGTCGATGAAGGAGCTGCGGGTAAAGCGTGCCATCACGGCCGCCACGGCCGCGCCCAGGGTCAGCGACGGCAGCACATAGTGCTTCCAGCTGTCCGCACCCACGGTGGGCAGCCAGCCGAGCTTGACCGAGAAATACTGCATCAGCAGCATGCCCAGCGCAAAGGACGGGAACGAGATGCCCGACACCGCCAGGGTCATGCCCAGCCGGTCAGGCCACTGGTTGCGCCAGACGGCCGAGACAATGCCCAAAAACATGCCCAGCACCACCGACCAGGCCATGGCCACCACGGTGAGCCAGAAAGTGGGGCCAAAGCGCTCGGCAATCTCTTGCGAGACCGGGCGCTTGGTCCGGATGGATTTTCCAAAATCGCCCTGCAACGCATTGCTGAAGTAACGGATGAACTGCTGGTGCATGGGCAGATCCAGCCCCAGGTCCTTGCGGACCAGTTCGATCGTCTCCGGGCCGGCTTCGGGGCCAGCAGCCAGGCGCGCGGGGTCACCGGGCAGCATGTGCACGAAGCCAAAGACCAGCACGCCAACGATGAGCAGTGTCGGTATCAGCCCGAGCAAGCGTTTGAGCAGGTAGCGATACATGGATTACTTCAGGTCGACGTCGGTGAAATTGAAGTTGCCATCCGGGATCACGTAGAAGCCCGTCAGCTTCTTGGACTTGGCCGACACCAGTTGCTCGGTGTTCAGGAAAATCCAGGGCGCATCCTTCCAGATCTTTTGCTGGGCATCGGCGTAGATCTTGCCGCGCTCAGCCGCATCGGTGGTCACCAGCGCCTTGGCAATGTCAGCATTGACTTCGGCATTGTTGTAGTAGGCGGTGTTAAAGCCGCGTGGAGGCTGGCTTTCACCAGCCAGCAGCGGACGCATCGCCCAGTCGGCTTCGCCGGTGGACGAGGACCAGCCCACGTAGTACATGCGCACCGCAGCCTTCGCTGGATCCTGCACCGATTCCACTTCAGCGACGCGCTGGCCTGCTTCAAGCGCGCGCACCGTCACCTTCACTCCCACCTGGGCGAGTTGCTGCTGGGCAAACTGGATGACCTTCTGGGCGGTGGAGTGGTTGTAGGCCGACCACAGGGTGCTCTCAAAGCCATTGGGGTAGCCCGCTTCCTTCAGCAAGGCCTTGGCCTTGGCTGGATCGTAGGGCCAGGGGCCCAGCTTGGTGGCAAATTCCACACCCTTGGGCAGCACGCCTTCGGAAGGGATGGCGTAACCGGCAAATGCGACCTTGGCCAGTGCTTCCTTGTTGATCGCGTAGTTCAGCGCCTCACGCACCTTGGGGTTGTCAAAAGGCTTTTGCGTGGTGTTCAGCGAGATGTAGCGCGCAATGATCGAAGGCGCCACCACGATGTCGAGGTTGGCATTCTTCTTGAGGTTTTCAACGGCTTCGGGCGGCACGCTGAAAGCGAACTGCGCCTCACCGGTCTGCATCATCGACGAGCGGGTGTTGTTGTCCACCACCGGCCGCCAGGTGATCGAATCCACCTTGGGCAGGCCTTGCTGCCAGTAGCCGTCAAACTTGCTGACCTTCACATAGTCCGAAGGCTTCCACTCGACGAACTTGAAGGGGCCGGTGCCCACGGGATGCTGGGCAATGTCCTTGCCGTATTGCTTGAGCGCAGCGGGCGAGATGATCACGCCCGAGGGGTGGGCCAGCGAGTTGACGAAAGGTGCAAACTGCTCCTTGAGCGTGAACTTGACAGTGTGCTCGTCCACCGCCTCGGTCTTGGCGATGTTCTTGTACAGGTTGTAGCGCTTGAGCTTGTTGTCTGGGTTGGTCACGCGGTCAAAGTTGGCCTTCACCGCTTCGGCATTGAAGGGGGTGCCGTCATGGAACTTCACGCCGCTGCGCAGCTTGAAGGTGTAGACCAGACCGTCCTTGCTCACGTCGAAGCCGGTGGCCAGCACCGGGATCATCTTCATGTCCTTGTCGAAGCTGTACAAGCCTTCATAGAAGGACTTGGCCATCGCTTGCGACACGGTGTCGTTGGCGTCATAGGGGTCCGTCGTCGTGAAAGACGAGTACACGGCCACCGTCACATCCTTGGCGGCAAACGCCGGCAAAGCCGAACCCGCCATCAGCATGGCTGCGGCGATCGAAGTCAAACGTCGTTGCATATCAACTCTCCTCTTCAGGTTTTGCATCGGCTGGCCCACCACGGCGGCGACCAGACCCACTACATTCTTGGCGTTACTCAGCTGGGCACTCCTGCGCAGGCTCAAGCCGGCTGCAGATCCTGCACCTGGCCGGCAGGCACCGCGGGCTGCGGCATCTCTTGGGCCACCCAGTGGCCCGGACCCACTTCGCGCATGGGCAGCACGCGCGGCGGGTCGTCCACCCCGCGCACGGGGCTGGGGATCTCGGCCACATTCAAGGTGTGCTGGCGGCGCTGCGTGGGGTCGGCAATCGGCACGGCCGCCATCAGGCGCTTGGTATAGGGGTGCTGCGGGTTCTCGAACACCGCACGGCGCGGGCCGATCTCGACGATCTGGCCCAGGTACATGACGGCCACGCGGTGGCTGACGCGCTCGACCACGGCCATGTCATGCGAGATGAACAAAAAGGCAATGCCAAACTCCCGCTGCAGGTCCATCATCAGGTTGATGATCTGCGCGCGGATCGACACATCGAGCGCAGAGACCGCCTCATCGGCAATCACCACCTTGGGGTTCAGGGCCAGCGCGCGGGCAATGGCGATGCGCTGGCGCTGGCCGCCCGAGAATTCATGCGGGTAGCGGTTGGCAGCAACCGGGGGCAGGCCCACCTTCTCCAAGAGCCACTCCACCTTCTTTTCTGCCTGCTCGCGCGGCAGCAGCTTGTGGATCAGCATGGGCTCCAGAATGCTGTAGCCCACAGTCAGGCGCGGATCGAGCGAGGCAAACGGGTCCTGGAAAATGAACTGGATATCGCGGCGCAGCGCCTGCAGCTGCGCGCCTTGCAGCTTGGCAATATCGCGCCCAGCCACCTGCACATCGCCGGACTGGAAATCGATCAAACGGGCCAGCGCGCGGCCCGTGGTGGATTTGCCGCAACCGGATTCGCCCACCACCGCCAGGGTCTCGCCCGGCTGCAGGCTCAGGCTCACCTGCTCGACCGCATAGACCTGGCGCTTGACGCCGCCAAACAGGCCTTCCTTGATTGGAAAACGCGTCACGAGCTTGTTGACCTGCAGCACCGGCTCACCGGCTTGCACGGTCGATGTCTCGGGCGCGGCGGCCTCGGCCTGCGTGCCCTGGCCCAGCAGGCTGAAGCGCTCTGGCAAATCCTTGCCACGCATGGCGCCCAGCTGCGGCACGGCGGCCAGCAGGTTGCGGGTATAGGTCTGCTGCGGGTTGGCAAACAGCTGCACGCAGTCCTGCTCTTCGACCTTGTCGCCGCGGTACATCACCAGCACGCGGTCGGCCACCTCGGCCACCACGCCCATATCGTGGGTGATGAAGATCACGCCCATGGACATCTCGCGCTGCAGCTCCTGCACCAGCGCCAGAATCTGGGCCTGGATGGTCACATCCAGCGCCGTCGTCGGTTCATCGGCAATCAGCAGCGAGGGCTTGCAGGACAGCGCCATCGCGATCATCACGCGCTGGCGCATGCCGCCCGACAGCTGGTGCGGGTGGCGCGTGAGCACATTGCGGGCCTCGGGAATGCGCACCAGCTCCATCATGCGCAGCGCTTCGGCCATCGCCGCGCTGTTGGACTTGCGCTGGTGCAAGCGAATCGATTCGGCAATCTGCTCGCCCACGGTGAACACCGGGTTGAGCGAGGTCATCGGCTCCTGGAACACCATCGCCATATCGGCCCCGCGCACCTGGCGCATCTGGGCGGAGGTGGCCTTGGCCAGGTCGATCGTGCCGGCATGGCGGCCGCGCAGCAGCATCGAGCCGCTGTCGATCTGGCCCCCGCCGGTCTCCACCAGCCGCATCAGCGCCAGCGACGTGACCGACTTGCCCGAGCCCGACTCGCCCACCACCGCCAGGGTCTGGCCGGCGTAGACATCGAGGTTCAGGTTCTTGACCACCTGCACCCGTCCCTGCTCGGTCTTGAAGCTCACGGACAGATCCCGCACCTGCAAAACGGGCGGCGTCAGGTCATCGTGCACGGGAGTAGAACTGGGGTTGGACATAGGTAGAAGGGGCAGTGCGGGGCTTCGCGAAGAAGGCACAAGCCGTAAAGCAGGACAGGCACCCGGGTTGGGACAAATCCTTGAGAAAAATCCCCGTGTTGGCAAGAACACTGAGGCATAGATATTCACCTGGGTGACAGTGTTTGCAATTGTAGAAAGCCGGGGGGCTGGTTTGGAGGCAAAACGGCCTATGGTTTTCACCTACGCAATTCCCGCAGAGGCGCGCACCATCGTGGTGCGGCGGCTTGCCCGTTGCAGGCAAACCACTCCGTCATCGATGGGGTCGGTTCGGGGCCCGTTGGTGGGCTCCTGGCTCAGCGATGCACGATCACGCTGGAGCCAAGACGTCGTTGGCATAAATGGCGACCAGCGCCTCGCCATTTATGCCGATCTGGCCCCGGTACATGCCTTCGGAGTTGAAGCACAGCGAGACCTCACCGTCGGCACCCACGGCGATCAGGCCGCCATCGCCGCCCAGCGGCGGCAGCACGCGGTGGATGACCTCGGCCGTGGCCTGGGCCACCGACTCGCCCAGCAGCTCGATGCGCGCGGCCACGGTGTGGGCGGCCGAACCCCGGATAAAGGCCTCGCCGACGCCGGTGCAGGAGACAGCCACCACGCCATGCTTGGCATAGGTGCCCGCACCTACCACGGGCGAGTCACCGACACGGCCGGGCTTCTTGTTGGTCAGGCCACCGGTCGAGGTGGCGGCAGCCAGCTGGCCATGCACATCCAGCACCACCGCACCGACCGTGCCCATCTTCTTGCGCTCATCGAGCGGCGCAGCCTGGGCCTGGGTCTGGCTTTGCGCGCTGTGGTCCAACGCCACCTGTTCGCGGCCCGATGCCAGCGCTGCGGCCTGCACGGTGCGCAGCTGGGCCAGGCGCTGCTCGGTCGAGAACCAGTCGCGCGCCACCATCTCGCAGCCCTGGGCCTGGGCAAAGCGCTCGGCCGCTTCGCCAATCATGAAGACCGGCCCGCCCGCCTCCATCAGCGCCAGGGCCGCACGCACCGGGTTGCGCACGGTGCTGACACCGGCCAGCGATCCACAGGCCAGATCGCGCCCGCGCATCACACAGGCATCCATCTCATGCGTGGCATCGGCCGTGAACACGGCGCCGCGCCCGGCGTTGAACAGCGGGCATTCTTCGAGCAGGCGCACGGCCTCCACCGCCACTGCTTCGGCAGGCGCGCCTGCCGCCAGTTTTTGCTGCGCGCCTTGCAGCACATCGCGCAAGGCATCGCGGTAGGCCTGCTGTTGCGCGGGGGTGATGGAGGCGCGGGTGATGGTGCCGGCGCCGCCATGGATGGCGATCACGGGGCGAAAGGAAGAGGTAGAGGTGGTCATAGTGCTTGGGCCGGTCGCGCCGTTGCGCGGCCAGCCGGTTCCAGGTAGGTCAATCAGGAAGAGAGCAGCGGCAGCAGCGTGGCCATAAAGGCCTCGGGCTGCTCATACTGCACCCAATGGCCGGCGTCGGGCAGCCGCACAAAGGCCTGCAGATGGGGCGTGACCGCGCGGTATTGGTGCTCCAGCGCGGGCATATAGCTTTTGTACAGCGCGTCATAGGCGCCATAGATCGCAGCGACCGGGCAGGCAATCTGCGGCAGCGACTGCGCCAGGATATCGGTGTTGGCCAGGCGCCGGCGTGGCAGGCGGTCCCGCACAACATTGTGCTGGTGCACGGCCAGGGCCTGGTCGTCGATCTTGGCGGCATCCCAGAGCATCAACGCGCCGAGGTTGTAGCGGTGCATTTCCAGCTGCTCGGCCGGGTCGCTCAGATGGCGCCAGCCCTTCAAGCTGAACTGCTTCTCCGGCACCACGCCCATGGCGGGGGCCCCCACCAGCACCAGGCGCTCTACCGCCTGCGGGTAGGCAGCGGTCAGCATGGCCGCCGTCATACCGCCGAAAGAGAAACCCATCAGCTGGCAAGGCAGCAGATCCAGCTGCGCCATGCCGGCATGCAAAGGTGCGAGCATGGCATCGGCGTCCGTTCCCACGGCCGGCGGGTCGGAATCACCAAAGCCCGGCAGATCGGGCAGCCAGAGTTCATGGCCTTGGGCGAGCAGCGCATCGATATTGCGGATCCAGTGGGTCCAGCTTCCGCTGCCGCCATGGAGCATCACCAAGGGCAGCGTGCCAGGGCGGCGCGCGCCCCAGCTATGCCAGACCACGGTCTGGCCTTCAAAAACGGTGGTCCGCCGCGCCGCCTTGGCCAGCAGCGTCTCGTAGAGCGCCGGCAGCGGCAGCAAGCCCGCAGCGCGGGTGTCTAGAACATCGGACATCGCAGCACTCAGGCGGTGGGCGCCAGCAGCACCTGGGCCACCGCATCGATCGCAATGCTGTAGCCCTGCACGCCCAGGCCGCAGATGACCGCCTTGGCCACGGGCGCAATATAGGAATGGTGGCGGAAGGCCTCGCGGGCATGGACATTGCTGATATGCAGCTCGATCACCGGCAGCGCCGCGCCCTTGATCGCATCCATCAAGGCCACGCTGGTGTGGGTGTAGGCGGCGGCATTGAGCACCACGCCGGCCAGCCGGCCTTCGCGCTGCAGCTGGCCTGCCTCGTGCAGCCAGTCGATCAAGGCGCCTTCATGGTTGCTCTGGTGAAAACGCAGCGCCAGCTGGTTGCGGGCAGCCGCCTGGGCACAGAGCTGCTCGACATCGGCCAAGGTGTGGGCACCATAGATGGTGGGCTCGCGCAGGCCCAGCAGGTTCAGGTTCGGGCCGTTCAGTACAAAAACAGTTTTCATCTCAGCTTCCACAACGGACAACAGCTGTGGATTATCCGAGCATTCGGCACCCCAGCGCACAGCCCAAGCGACAGCTGGCCGGTTGGGAGCCCCGGCAAGCGCGCATAAAAAAAGCCCTGGCGGGCCAGGGCATCGGTTGCGCAAGCTGCCAGGCAGCTCAATAGCGGTAGTAATCGCGGTCGTGGCGATGGTGGCGGTAGTAGCGGCCGGGAGGTGGGCCGTAGTACACGGGCGCTGGGCGGTACACCGGAGCGGGGCGGTAGACCACGGCAGGGGGCGGAGGCGCCACATAGACCGGCTGGGGTGCATACACAGGGGGAGGCGCCACATACACGGGCTGGGGTGCGTACACCGGCGCGGGGGCCACGTACACCGGTGCGGGCACATTGATGCCCACCGACCAGGATACCCGGCTGGCATGGGCGCCAGCACTCATCAGCGCCAAGCCAGTCAGCACCGCAGCAGCGGCCCAGCGAGAGCCTTGTTTCAGCATCGAATTGCGCATATTGATCTCCTTGCGAGAATCCCTGAAAAATGTCATTGGACTTTCAACGCGGCAAGCAGGCAGAAAGATACCAAAGGCGCTGCAAATTATGGTTTCAAGACAAGATATCCTGTTGCAAAGCGTAAATGGCATGCCCAACACTGGGTCAGAGCCCCAGAAACCGCAATACGTTCCAGCCATCAGGGTACTCCCTTAGAATACACAACTATGAATGCATCTGCCCCGAGCGCTTCGCACAACGGTAGTGACGAAGTGGTCAAACCCACCAATTTCCTGCGACAAATCATCGAGTCCGACCTCGAAAAAGGCAGCTACGCCCAGCGCCACTGGGGTGGCACGCCTGGCGATGCCCAGCACCACCAGCAGGGCCCCATCGACCAGGCCAAGATCCGCACCCGCTTTCCACCTGAGCCCAACGGCTACCTGCACGTGGGCCACGCCAAGTCGATCTGCCTGAACTTTGGTCTCGCACGCGACTTTGGCGGCGTCTGCCACCTGCGCTTTGACGACACCAACCCGGAAAAGGAAGACCAGGAGTATGTGGACGGCATCATCGATGCCGTGCGCTGGCTGGGCTTTGACTGGAAGGACCCGAGCGGCGAGCAAAACCTCTACTACGCCAGCAACTACTTCGACTTCATGTACCGCTGCGCGGTCTACCTGATCGAGCAAGGCCTGGCCTATGTGGATGAGCAATCCGCTGAAGAGATGCGCGCCAACCGGGGCGATTTCACGCGCCCTGGCGTCAACAGCCCGTTCCGCGACCGCAGCGTGGCCGAGAACCTGCAGCGCTTTGCCGACATGAAGGAGGGCAAGCTGCCCGATGGCGCGGCCGTGCTGCGCGCCAAGATCGACATGACGGCGCCCAATATCAACCTGCGCGATCCTGCGATCTACCGGGTGCGCCATGCCGAGCACCACAACACCGGCAACCAATGGTGCATCTACCCGATGTACACCTTTGCGCACCCGATCGAGGACGCCTACGAGCACATCACCCACTCGATCTGCACCCTGGAGTTCGAGGACCAGCGTCCCTTCTACGACTGGTTGCTGGACCACCTGCGCACGGGCGGCCTGATCGATGCGCCCCAGCCGCGCCAGTACGAGTTCTCGCGCCTGAACCTGACCTATGTGATCACCAGCAAGCGCAAGCTCAAGCACCTGGTGGACAACCAATTGGTCAGCGGCTGGGACGACCCACGCATGCCCACCGTCGTCGGCCTGCGCCGCCGTGGCTACACCCCGGCGTCCATCCGCAATTTCTGCGAGCGCATTGGTGTGACCAAGGACTACGCCTGGATCGACTACGCCACCTTGGACGGCTGCCTGCGCGAAGACCTGGAAAACCAGGCCCATCGCGCGATGGTGGTGCTGGACCCGGTCAAGCTGGAGCTGAGCAACTGGGCCGAGGTGTTTGGCAGTGCCGAGCACCTCGAAGCCTGCAGCCTGCCCGCCCTGCCCCACCCGGCAGAAGGCCAGGTCGCGCCTGAGCGCCACTTCAGCCTGGGCCGCGAGGTCTGGATCGAGCGCGAAGACTTTGCCGAAGTACCCCCCAAGGGCTATAAGCGCCTCTTCCCCGGCAACAAGGTACGTCTCAAGGGCGGCTATGTGATCGAGTGCACCGGCTGCGAGAAGGATGCCGATGGCGTGATCACCAAGGTGCTGGCCACCGTGGTGCCCGACACCAAGAGCGGCACGCCTGGTGCGGACAGCGTCAAGGTCAAGGCCGCCATCACCTGGGTGGGCGTGGCCGATGGCGTGCAAGCCGAAGTGCGCCTCTACGACCGCCTGTTCACCGATCCACAGCCCGATGCCGGCGGCAAGGACTTCCTGGCGCTGCTCAACCCGGACAGCCTGAAGGTCGTGACCGCCTATGTCGAGCCTTCGCTCAAGGCCGCGCAGCCTGACGACAAGTTCCAGTTCGAGCGCTTTGGCTACTTTGTGGCCGACCGCCATGACCACCGCAGCGACAAGCCGGTGTTCAACAAGATCACCGGCTTGAAGGATTCCTGGGGCAAGTAAGCGCCAGGCCTGATCCGCCGAACCCAACCCGCCCCAGCAAGCTGCGGCGGGTTTTTTCATGGGTGTTCAGGCTGGATCAGCTGTCTATCGCGTCTGCAGACCCCGCCTGCTTGCGCAGCTCGAACTTCTGGATCTTCCCGGTGCTGGTCTTGGGCAGCTCGCCAAACACCACCGCACGCGGGATCTTGAAGCCAGCCAAATGCTTTTTGCAGTGGGCAATGATGTCCTCGGCGCTCACCTGGGCGCCGGGCTTGAGCTCGACAAAGGCGCAAGGCGTCTCGCCCCAGCGCGCATCGGGCTTGGCCACCACGGCCGCAGCCAGCACGGCGGGATGGCGGTAGAGGACATCCTCGACCTCGATCGACGAGATGTTCTCGCCGCCCGAGATGATGATGTCCTTGCTGCGGTCCTTGATCTTGATATAGCCATCGGGGTCCTGCACCGCCAGGTCACCGGTATGGAACCAGCCACCGCGAAACGCCTCCTGCGTGGCCTCGGGGTTTTTCAGGTAGCCTTTCATCGCGATATTGCCCCTCAGCATGATCTCGCCCATGGTCTGGCCGTCCTGCGGCACGGCCGCCATCGTCTCCGGGTCGCGCACCTGGGCATCGCGCTGCAGGTGGTAGCGCAGACCCTGGCGGGCATTGAGCCGGGCACGCTCACCCACATCCATACCCTGCCAGTCGGCCTGCTGCGCGCAGACCATCACCGGGCCATAGACCTCGGTCAGCCCATAGACATGGGTCAGGTCAAAGCCCAGCTGCTCCATGCCCTCGATCATGGCCGCAGGCGGCGCAGCACCGGCCACCATGCATTTGACGCCAGCGGGCACGCCCTCCTTCAAGGCCGCCGGCGCATTGACCAGCAGGCTGTGCACAATCGGCGCGCCGCAGTAGTGGCTCACGCCATGGCGCTTGATCGCCGCAAAAATGGCCTGCGCATCGACCCGGCGCAGGCAGACATTGACGCCGGCGCGCAGCGCCACCGTCCAGGTAAAGCACCAGCCATTGCAGTGGAACATCGGCAGGGGCCACAGGTAGACCGCAAACTTGGGCATGTCCCATTCCAGCACGTTGCTGATGGCATTCACCGCCGCGCCCCGGTGGTGGTAGACAACGCCCTTGGGGTTGCCGGTGGTGCCGCTGGTGTAGTTCAGTGCAATCGCGTCCCACTCATCGCCGGGCAGCTGCCAGTCAAAGCTGGCATCGCCCTGGGCCAGCAAGGCCTCGTAGCTGAGGCTGCCCAGCCGCTCGCTGGCCTCGCCGTACAGCGCATCTTCCACATCCACCAGCAGGATGGGCGCCTGCGATTGGCGCAGCGCCAGGGCCTTGGCCACCACACCGGCGTATTCGGGGTCCACGATCAGCGCCTTGGCCTCGCCGTGGTCCAGCATGAAGGCAATCGTCTGCGGATCGAGCCGGGTGTTGAGGGTGTTGAGCACGGCCCCTGCCATCGGCACGCCAAAATGCGCCTCCACCATCGGCGGCGTGTTGGGCAGCATCACCGCCACCGTGTCGTTCTTGCCAATGCCATGCTGCTGCAAGGCGCTGGCCAGCTGGCGGCAGCGTGCATAGGTCTGCGCCCAGGTCTGGCGCAGCTCGCCATGGATGATGGCGAGGCGCTCCGGGTAGACCTCGGCGCTGCGGGCGATAAAGCCCAGCGGGGTCATCGGCGTGTGGTTGGCCCCGTTTTGCTCGAGCCCGGTGTCAAAAATGCTGTTCATCAGTGCTTGCCTCCTCTGCAAACACTGTGCCACAAGCGGCTGACGCGAAGATTGCGCGCTGTCACACGATCGATAGCCGGGATTGGCCATTGACCCGGGGGCAGATTGGGGAGGCGCTGCGGCGGCACAGCCCGGCATGCGCGACAATAGCCGGGTGTCCATCCCCCAGTCATTTATCCAGGAGCTGCTCTCCCGCGTCGACGTTGTCGACGTGGTCGGCCGCTATGTGCAGCTGAAAAAAGGCGGCGCCAACCTCATGGGGCTGTGCCCCTTCCATGGCGAGAAATCGCCCTCCTTCAGCGTCAGCCCCTCCAAGCAGTTCTACCATTGCTTTGGCTGCGGCAAAAACGGCAATGCCATCGGCTTTCTGATGGACCACACCGGCATGGGCTTTCGCGAAGCGGTGACCGACCTGGCCCAGAGCGTGGGCCTGCCGGTGCCCGAGGACGATGTCTCGCCCCAGCAGCGCGAGCGCGCCGCGCAGGCGCGCGAAAAGCAGGCCTCGCTCACCGATCTGCTCGAAAAAGCCGGTGACGCCTACCGCAAGCAGCTGTCGCAGTCGCCCAAGGCCATTGCCTACCTCAAGGGCCGGGGCGTGAGCGGCGTCACCGCCAAGCGCTTTGGCCTGGGTTACGCGCCCGAAGGCTGGCGCAGCCTGGCGAGTATCTTCCCCGCCTATGACGATGCCAAGCTGGTTGAATCGGGCCTGGTGATTGAATCGGACGATGGCGAAGGCAAGCGCTACGACCGCTTCCGCGACCGGGTGATGTTCCCCATCCGCAATATCAAGGGCGAATGCATCGGCTTTGGCGGCCGCGTGTTTGGCGATGAAAAGCCCAAATACCTGAATTCGCCCGAAACCTCGGTCTTCCACAAGGGCCGCGAGCTCTATGGCCTGTTTGAGGCCCGCACCGCCATCCGCGAGCATGGCTATGTGCTGGTGACCGAGGGCTATATGGATGTCGTCGCGCTCGCCCAGCTCGGCTTTCCGAATGCGGTGGCCACCCTGGGCACCGCCTGCACGCCCGACCATGTGCACAAGCTCTTCCGCTTTACCGACACCGTGGTCTTCAGCTTTGACGGCGATGCCGCCGGCCGCCGCGCCGCCCGCAAGGCGCTCGATGGCGCGCTGGCCTATGCCAGCGACACCCGCAGCATCAAGTTTCTTTTTCTGCCCGCCGAGCACGACCCAGACAGCTTTGTGCGCGAATACGGCGCCGACGCCTTTGCCCGCCATGTGCATGACGCCACGCCGCTGTCGCGCTTCTTGCTGGAAGCAGCCAGCGAGCTCTGCGACCTGGGCCAGGCCGAAGGCCGGGCGCGTATGTCGAGCAACGCCCGCCCGCTGTGGAACCTGCTGCCAGACGGTGCCCTCAAGCGCCAGCTGCTGGGCGAGATCGCCGACAAGGCCCAGTTGCCCGCCGCCGAGCTGGAGGGCCTGTGGCAAAAGACCACGGCCCAGGAACAAGCCCGCCAAAGCGGCGCTGGCCAGGCAGCGGCCAGCAGCGGCCCGCGCCACGCGCCCTCCTGGGATGCGCCGCCGG
>NZ_KE148637.1:31503-33520 GCF_000410635.1 Comamonas sp. B-9 | reverse complement strand
CCCGGCGCTGCAAAACGGCCAAACAAGGCGGCCAACGCGCCCAGCCCCAAGGGCCCCACCAGCTGGGGCCAGGGCGACAGCCGCGCCACCACCAGGGCCAGCAGCACCGCCAGCGCTGCCTGCATGGCCGCGACCAGCGCAATGTGCAGCGAGGGAAGCGGTTGCAGGCGGACGCTGTCACGCAGCTGGCGCGGTGACAGCAGGTGGCGCAGCGCCTGGTGGCGGCCAATGGCTGGGGTGGGAATGTCGATCTTGGGGGCAGGTGTCATGGGCATCCTCGTCTACCCAGCGACTGGCCAACGCGCAGCCTGGCCGGCACAGCGGCCAGCCAGTGTGGCTGGGATAGGAAAGTGGAGACTCACCCGCTACAAAGCAGCACGGGCGCCAGCCTGTGCGCGTACAGGGATGGCTCGCGCAGGTCCTGGCAGGGATGCCGGACCGGAACGCGGCAGGGCTGCGTATGCCGATGAGCAGCCCATATAGTATCCCATGCAACTATTTATGACAAGCCTGAGGTTGGCGCCCACTCTCCAAGCACCACCTGCCAGGCTGGCAATGGAGGTTTAAACCACCGTCAGCTTGGCCACCGACAGCGCCAGCCACTTGGTGCCATGGCGCGGAAAATTCACCTGGGCGCGCGCATCGTCGCCGGTGCCTTCCACCGCCAGCACCTTGCCTTCGCCAAACTTGTTGTGGAACACACTGGCGCCCTTTTTGATGCCATGCGCGGGCTCGGCCTTTTGCACCGGCACGGGGGTCTTGCCCCACATGCTGGGCGCGGCATCGCCATAGCCACCGCCCGATGAACGGCCGCTGCCGCCGCCTCCGCCGTAAGCCAGGCTGCCCATGCCACTGCCAAAGCCCGAATGCTTGGGCGTGAGCCATTTCAGCGCGCGTTCGGGCAGCTCATCCAAGAAGCGGCTGCGCACGTTGTAGCGCGTGGTGCCGTGGAGCATGCGCGTCTGCGAGGTGCTCAGGTACAGGCGCTTGCGCGCCCGGGTGATGGCCACATACATCAGGCGGCGCTCTTCCTCCAGCCCGCCGGTGTCGGTCATCGCGTTCTCGTGCGGGAACAGGCCCTCTTCGAGCCCGCCGATAAAGACCACATCAAACTCCAGGCCCTTGCTGGCATGCACGGTCATCATCTGCACGGCGTCCTGGCCGGCCTGGGCCTGGTTGTCACCAGCCTCCAGCGCCGCATGGGTCAAAAAGGCCACCAGCGGCGACAAGGTTTCGCCGGTATCGGGGTTCACCATCGCCGGGTTGGCGGCATCGGGCAGTGGGGTATCGAGCAGCGGTGCATCCGGGTCCAGCCCTTGGCTCACGGGGCTTTGGCCACTGCCTGGCACGCCCATGGCCTGCTGCTCGTCGATCGGAATGGCCACGGCATCCTTGCCAAAGCCTTCCTGGGTGACAAAGCTCTCGGCGGCGGTCACCAACTCGCCCAGGTTGTCGATGCGGTCGGCGCCTTCCTTTTCGCTCTGGTAGTGCTCGATCAGGCCGCTCACCACCAGCATGCGCTCGATGGTCTCGCGCAGGGTCTTGCCCTGGGTTTCCTCACGCAGCACATCGACCATCGCGACAAAGGACTGCAGCTTGGTGCCTGCCTTGCCAGCCACGGCGGTGACCGCGTCGTACAGCGAGCAACCGGCGGCCTGCGCCCCTTCCTGCAGTTGCTCGGTGGTACGCGCACCAATGCCGCGCGGCGGAAAGTTCACCACCCGCATGAAGCTGGTGTCGTCATGCGGGTTCTCGAGCAGGCGCAGATAGGCCAGCGCATGCTTGATTTCCGCGCGCTCGAAAAAGCGCAGGCCGCCATACACGCGGTAAGGCACACCAGCGTTGAACAGGCTGGTTTCCAGAATCCGGCTTTGGGCATTGCTGCGGTAGAGCACGGCGATCTCGCTGCGTGCAAAGCCATCGCTCTTGATCAGCGACTTGATCTCCTCGACCATCCACTGCGCCTCGGCCATGTCGGTGGCGCTCTCGGACACCCGCACCGGCTCCCCCCGGCCCC